>JAPOSK010000399.1 GCA_026709725.1 Paracoccaceae bacterium
CTGCGGCGAAGATGTCCGGACGGGCGTTATTGTCGAACACGTCAGTTGTCTCATCATTGTCTTGGACCTGCCTGCATATTCGGTCCGGGGAGCAGTACGGGCCGTGGTGCAGCATGAGCTGATCTGAAGACAGGGCTCTCGGGATATGATTGAATCCGGGTGGTGCCGCCCCGGGCGGGCTGTCCACCCACTTTCGGGCACAACCCGTTCCGGCATTTGAGGCCTGCAATGCCGCTGTTATGAACAATCATGGCATTGTATGATGGGAGGTGTGGGATCAAAAGGGTATGCAAGTGAATAAAATCAATCGCAGTTCAAAATGGTACGGAAAGGCCAACAGGGACGGCTTTATTCATCGCAGCTGGATGAAGAATCAGGGGTTTCCCCATCATGTTTTTGATGGCCGTCCGGTCATTGGCATCTGTAACACATGGTCGGAGCTGACGCCGTGCAATGCCGGACTGCGCGGATTGGCCGAGGCCGTCAAACGGGGTGTATGGGAAGCAGGCGGCCTGCCGGTTGAATTCCCTGTCATGTCGCTGGGTGAAACCCAGATCAAACCCACAGCCATGCTGTTCCGCAACCTTCTGGCCATGGATGTTGAGGAAAGTATTCGTGGATATGGCATGGATGGTGTTGTTCTGCTTGGCGGCTGCGACAAGACCACCCCGGGTCAGCTTATGGGGGCTGCATCAGTCGATCTGCCGACAGTTGTGGTATCCGCCGGTCCAATGCTGAACGGGAAATGGCGCGGAAAGGATATCGGGTCGGGGACCGATGTATGGAAATTCGATGCGGATGTCAGGGCAGGGCGGATGTCGATGGATGCATTCCTGTCGGCTGAAGCCGGCAATTCACGCTCTGTTGGCGTTTGCATGACAATGGGAACGGCATCAACAATGGCCAGCCTTTCAGAATCCATGGGCATCAGCCTGCCCGGCAATGGCTCGCTTCCAGCCGTGGATGCACGACGGACTGCACTTGCCCACATGAGCGGTCGCCGGATTGTGGATCTTGTTCAGCATGGCATCAGGCTCTCAGGCATACTGCAACGGTCGAGCTTCGAGAATGCGATTATCACCAATGCCGCCATCGGGGGGTCGACCAATGCCGTGGTCCATCTTCTGGCCATTGCCGGCAGACTGGGCATTGATCTCACCCTGAGGGACTTTGACATCGGCTCCGAAATCCCTCTGCTCGTGAACTGCATGCCGGCCGGCGAGTACCTGATGGAGGACTTCTGTTATGCTGGTGGCATAGCGGCTGTACTGCGGGAAATCGCAGGATATCTGAAGCCGGCACCAAGTGTTCTGCGGCAGGACATATCAACCTACTGGCAGGACGCCGAGTGCTTCAATCGGGATGTGATCCGCTCCCTCACCGACCCCCTGCAAGCCAAGGCGGGCATCAGGGTCCTTCAGGGATCACTGGCACCGGATGGGGCGCTGATCAAGCCGGCAGCAGCCAGCCCCCATCTGTTGAACCACGAAGGGGCGGCCTTTGTCTTTGAGACCATAGAGCACATGAAATCCGTTATCGACGACCCCGATCTCCCGGTTGATGAACAGACAATTCTTGTCCTGCGGGGCTGTGGACCCAGGGGGTATCCCGGCATGCCGGAGGTTGGCAATATCCCGATCCCCAAATCGCTCGCGGTCCGCGGTGTCAGTGACGTCGTGCGCATCTCAGATGCCCGTATGTCCGGAACGGCTTTTGGAACTGTGGTGCTGCATGTTGCCCCGGAATCCCAGATTGGTGGTCCTCTGGCACTGGTTGAAACCGGTGACAGAATCCGTCTCAACACAAGCGAGGGACGCCTTGATCTCCTGGTTGCTGACGATGTCCTCGCTGCCCGGCGCGCCAATTGGACACCCGAACCCCCGCCCTATACGCGGGGATACGCCCGTCTCTACGTTGATCATGTCATGCAGGCAGACACCGGAGCCGACCTTGATTTTCTCATCGGTCAGGACACGCGCGAGGTCACCCGTGAAAGCCATTGAGCGTTATCTCTTGTCGTGACAGCCGCTACGGTTGATTTTGAGAATCAACCTTTCGCTGCTTTCCAGGATTGTTTCCGCCGCCTCTGCCCAATCCGCCCTCACTCCCGAAGTCGACCGCCGGGAGGCCGCTCCCGCTTCTCCTCAATCCTGTGATTGCTTGCGCATATCGGGAAATCGTCAAAGTGGCTCACAGGTCCTCTTTTGATGCAGGATCCGGACAATCTTCGCATATCACACATGACGATCAGTCCGGGATGGACAGGGCGGGAGGTGAGACTGTCACTCCTGAACCGGGTTGAACCGGCGCATAAGACAGACTTTCTGCGTGAGTTTCCGCCAATGGCGTGCCGCTGAGGTTCTGCAGCATCTGTGCAAGAAACCGGGACCATGACTCTGGGAGTATGCCGGAATGACGGGGGACTCCCGGAGTATCCACGAGGAAAGGCAGGTGAATGCCTGTGAATTCTCAATCCCTGAAATCGCCTGAGCGCCCTGACATCAGGGAAGTCATGAAGCATATCAGCGACAGGCACCTTGCTGCCTGCAGGTCCACCGCCACATCAGCGGTTGATGCGCCTGCCCTTGACCCGTTGAGCACCCGATTCTCCGGACTGTTGCTTGAAACCACAGGCAGATTCGAGATCGTGCTCCGCTATGCCGTCGTGAAATCGGTCATGAACCATTTCGACCGGTCGGACTGGTGTCGTGCCGGCTTCTCTACATGGGATCCTGACGATGGGCGGTGCAAGAATATCCGGGAGGACCGCAAGACACTGAAGTGCCGCGGCCGCGAGGATGACTCCGATGGAGTCATGCCCGAACTGACCTTCAATTTCCGGGCCGCCCTGCATGGAAAAAATATCGCGGGAAATTCTGGACCCCATTCCTGCGGAAGGCCTGGGCTTGGGGAGGGCGTCAGGGCGTTGCACGGGGATCTGCTGAAAATCAGGAATCCGGAAAACCGGATCGCTCACCACGAACCTGTCTTTGCTCAAGAATTGAGGAAAGCCTCTGATCGTGTTCCTTGCCGTCTGGGGGCAGCTGCCCCCGGACCATCATGCCCGGCTCCCGGACCGTGTGCTTGGGGAACCGGTCGATGTCAGTCAGGAAATCAGGTCTGTTGTCGAATGAAGGACGGTTTGACAGGTTCCGGTTTCCGTAATCGGGTGAAGTGGGGCCGGCTGGTCGTGCCGGATAAAATTTGCGGCAGGAATCACAGACTGACGACAATCCGCGCGAATTGCTGTAGACAGGTATTGAGTGATGCAGGGCTGGGCGGGGGATTGAAAATCCAGACGAATGAAGCATCTGCCAGATCGGCGGGAGAAGGAAAATGTCGTCCCGAAGATAGAATGACAGAGGCTTGTTTGGCGTGCGCCCGGGGCAGGGTCATATTTCGGTCCGTTCCTGTCAGAGGTATATGACAGGACAACTTGACAATGAGAGTGGTGAAAGATGAGCAAGAAACGATTTGGACTGGAGCGGGTTCGAACGCTCAGCAAGACCCTGTTTAAGAAAAAACCCGTGGTTTCGGTTCTGCGACTGGAAGGAATCATCATGGCGGGTGGACCGGCGCGGCAATCGGCGATGAATTACCGGCAAATGGCACCGCTTATCGAAAAGGCTTTCAATCGCGGCAAACCATCCGCCGTGGCCCTGGTCATCAACTCGCCTGGTGGATCGCCTGTGCAGAGCAGTCTGATCGCGCGTCGAATTCGGGAACTGGCCGATGAAAAACAAATCCCGGTCTTTTCGTTTGTCGAGGATCTCGCTGCCTCCGGCGGATACTGGCTCGCTGTGGCGGGTGATGCAATCTATCTTGATGACAGTTCGATTGTCGGATCAATCGGCGTTATTTCCTCCTCCTTCGGCCTTCACAAGTTTCTGGAGCATCACGGCATCGAGCGGCGGATCTATACAGCTGGCAAGGATAAAAGCATGCTTGATCCATTCCAGCCGCAAAAACAGGGCGATGTCAAGCGGCTCAAGGAAGTCCAGTCGCATATGCACAAGACCTTCATTGCCCATGTCAAGGAGCGGCGGGGTGTAGCCATTGGTGATC
>JAPOSK010000334.1 GCA_026709725.1 Paracoccaceae bacterium
CGAACAGGGTGGCCGGCTGGTGCCAACCGGGGAAGTAGTTGTACTTCGCGATGTTGTAGAAGCCGAGCGATGCATCAACCCGCGGCATCGAGAATTCGGTCGCATCAATCGCTCCACGCTCGAGAGCGGGGAAGATGTCGCCACCAGCGAGCAGCGAGGTCGACACGCCGAGTTTCTGCATGACCTTGGCACCAAGACCAAAGAACCGCATGTTCAGACCCTGCAGGTCATCAAGTGATGTGATCTCATTCTTGAACCAGCCGGATGTCTCGGGAGCATAGGTTCCGCAGAGCATGACATGAACATTGAAGCCATTGCTGTCATACATCTCGCGCATCAGGCTGAGACCATCATCGTACAGCATCCATGCCAGAGCCTCACCCGGCTCCGGTCCGAACGGAACGGCGGCGAAAAGTCCGGCGGCATTCATCTTTCCCTGCCAGTATCCTGACGTGGTGAATGCGGCATCAACCGACCCGTTGGAGACGGCATCGAGAGCTTCAAGCGCCGGCACGAGTTCTCCGGGGTCAAAATGCTCGAACTCGACCGATTCCGAGACCGCGTTGACCTTGTCAACGAAGGCCACAGCGGCCGTGCCGAGAATCGGCAGGTTCTTGCCGAACGCCGATGTCATCTCAAACACTTCCTGTGAACTGGCTGCACTGGTCGACAACGCGACAATGCCAGCGGCAAGAATTGCTTTTATCTTCATTTTTTTGCTCCTTTCAGCAAAGTTAATCGGCACTATCACAATTGATTTCGACGTGCCACAAAAATCGACAATGGGACAAAACCGGATCGCAAGCCTGCATTCGCCACTGCAAATGCAACCCGCTTGCGAAAACGCTTCTGTCAGCCATGCCGGGTTCCAAATTCCTTCAATTCCAACATTTCAGTCGCTCAAGGTCTCAATCGCTCAGGCCCGCCCTGCACTGGCAAGCGCTGTCACATTCAACAGGCCCCGGGCGGTGACCACGGGCGTGACGATATTGGCTGCCCCCTTGAAACCGAGCAGGATGGGTCCGATCGGTTCAGCGTTGGCCAGGGTCGTCAAGGCATTGATCGCGGCATTCGCAGCATCCATACCCGGAAAAACCAGCACATTGGCCCGATCCGTCAGGCGGGCACAGGGCAGGAATGCGTCCCGGGCCGCCTTGTCAAAAGCAAGATTCAGCTGCATCTCGCCCTCGAATTCAAAGCCCACCCTCCGCTCTGTCAGGATTTCTGTGGCCCGCCGCATGCGGGCAGCGCTCGGGCTTGGATGAGCCCCGAAATTGGTATGGCTGATCAATGCAACGCGGGGTGTCAGCCCGAAGTCGCTGACCTGCTGGGCAGCCATTTCACAAATTCGGGCCACCGCTTCCGCGGTGGGTTCATAATTGACATAACCGTCGGCAATGAAGACCGTGCCCGTGTCCAGTATGAGGGGAACGAGCGAGGCAGTTGTTCCTGAAGCGGGGTCGAGGACCTGCCGAACCCGTTCAAGATGCGTCTCAAAGAGACCGCTTGTGCCGCAAATCATGCTTGCAGCCAATCCTTCATGCACCGCCATTGCTGCAGCGACCGTATCACTGGTGCGGAAGAGCTTGCGCGCGGCCAGGGGGCCGATCCCGTCCCGGGCACGCAATGTGTGCAACCTGGCACCATACTGCTCGGTCAGGTCCTCGCACTCATGACTGAACACCTCAAAGTCCGTCCCGGGCCGGATCCGCAAACCCAGATCCTTGCAGGCCTGATCAACCCGCTCCGGGCGTCCGGCGGCAACGGGTGTTGCAATGCCTTCATCAAGAGCATTCTGGATTGCACGCAGCACGCGGTGATCCTCCCCCTCGGCGAAGATCACCCTGAGGGGTTTGGCCCGCGCCACTTCAAACAGGGGGCGCATCAAAAAACTCGAGCGGTAGACAAAGCGTGACAGATGGTCCCGGTAGGCGTCCAGATCATTGATCGGTCGGGCCGCCACACCGCTCTCAATGGCCGCCCTCGCCACAGCTGGTGCCAGGGCGCAGAGGAGCCGAGGGTCGAAGGGTTTGGGCAGCAGGTAGTCCTTGCCGAAGACCAGACCATCCTCACCATAGGCGCGGGCGACCTCATCGGTGGACCCCTTGCGTGCCAGCGCGGCAAGCGCGTGGACACAGGCCCGCTTCATGGGCCCGTTGATCTCCCTGGCGCCAACATCAAGCGCACCGCGAAAGATGAACGGAAAGCAGAGAACATTGTTGACCTGGTTGGGGTAATCTGTCCTCCCGGTGCAGATGATGGCATCCGGGCGGACCCCGCACGCTGCCGAGGGATCAATTTCCGGAACCGGATTGGCCAGGGCCATGATCAGCGGGTCACCGGCCATCCTCTTGCAGTCGGCGGGCTTGAGGACATCGGGCCCCGAGAGACCGAGGAAGACATCCGCATCCTCCATGACATCATGCAGGGATCGGTTTCTGTCGCCCTGCGCGTAGGCTGCCTTGCGGCGATCAGCATCGCGCCCCCTGCAGACGAGGCCATCCTTGTCAAGGAGCCAGACATTTGTGCGCTGCAGACCCAGGTCAATCAGGAGATCAAGGCAGGCGATCCCGGCTGCACCCCCACCGGTCGAGACCAGCTTGACCTCGGACAGATCCTTGCCGACCAGATGCAGTCCATTGAGAACTGCCGCCGCCACAACGATCGCCGTGCCATGCTGGTCGTCATGGAACACGGGAATCCCCATCTCCGACCGCAACCGCTCTTCAACGGCAAAACAGTGGGGGCTCTGAATGTCTTCGAGATTGATCGCGCCAAAGGTCGGCTCAAGGCGCAGGATCGTCTCGGCCAGCCGATCGGGATCACTTTCATCAATCTCGATATCAAAGACATCGATATCGGCAAATTTCTTGAAGAGGACCGCCTTGCCCTCCATGACCGGTTTGGCGGCAAGGGCCCCGATGTTTCCAAGCCCCAGAACCGCGGAACCATTTGTGATCACGGCAACCAGGTTGCTACGCGCCGTGTAGCGGGCCGCATCCGCATCGTTGTCCACAATTGCCGTGCAGGCCTCCGCCACGCCGGGGGAGTAGGCGAGCGACAGGTCCCGCTGATTGGCCAGCGGTTTGGTTGGCCGGATTGCGAGCTTGCCCGGACGTCCGGCCTCATGATAACGCAGTGCATCATGCAGCATGTCAGGTCCGCCTCTTTGGCGGCATCAGGTCGGTGATTGTGCCCTCGAACATTTCGGCGGCAAAATTCACGGTTTCCGAGAGTGTCGGATGCGGGTGGATCGTGTGACCGATGTCCGTTGCATCAGCATTCATCTCGATCGCGAGGGCGACCTCGGCAATCAGGTCGCCGGCATTTGATCCAACGATTCCGGCCCCGAGGATCCGGTGGGTCTCGGGATCAAAGAGGATCTTGGTCAGGCCTTCCGAGCGACCGATCGACAGCGACCGGCCGGATGCCGCCCACGGGAAGACCCCCTTCCCCACCCTGCGACCCGCTGCCCTGGCCTCAGTCTCCGTCACCCCGGCCCATGCAACTTCGGGATCGGTGTAGGCGACCGAGGGAATGACCCGGGCATCAAGGGCCCGTTTGTGACCCGCAGCAACTTCCGCGGCCACCTTGCCCTCATGGACCGCCTTGTGCGCAAGCATTGGCTGCCCGACAACATCCCCGATCGCGAAAATATGCGGCACATTCGTGCGCTGCTGGTGGTCAACGGGGACAAACCCCTGCTCATTCACCACAACGCCGGCCCTGTCAGCTCCAAAAACAGTGCCGTTGGGACGGCGTCCGACTGCGACAAGGACCCCGTCAAACCGATCCTCAAATTCACCGCCCGGTCCGGAAAATGCAACTTTCAGGCCGGATTTTTGCACCGTAACACCGGTCACCCTTGTCTTGAGATGGATCGCCTCGTACCGGGCGCCAATGCGCTTGTGAAGCGGTGTGACGATATCCCGATCCGCACCGGGGATGATCTGGTCCATCAACTCGACAACCGTGATCCCCGAACCCAGCGCATCATAGACACACGCCATCTCAAGACCGATAATGCCGCCACCGATGATCAGCAGTCGTCTG
>JAPOSK010000554.1 GCA_026709725.1 Paracoccaceae bacterium
CGGGCAAGACCGCCCGCAACGTTCTTGCGGCCGTGCAGCGCGCTGCACGGCCGTTCTCTGCTGCGGGCGCTGGCGAAGCCGTTGAATGGGGATGCGGCCTAGGGGCCGCAACCTGAGCAACGAATCAGGCTCGGATGCGGACAGTATCGCGGAGCCGTTCGCGGATGCGCTCATAAACCGGTACAGTGACACTCTGACCAACTTCCAGGGTAGCGACGACAGCATAGATGATTTGTTCGTCCAGCTCTCCGGCTGCCGGTGAGCATGTGACGTCAAGCAGGAGATTGCCGTTATCAACGAAGTCCATTGCGGCACTTCCTTCCCAGCGTTGGTGATAGACAGTGCCCTTGCCAAGTGCATTGTGCGATGGCTGCTGCTTCGCGTTGTCAACACCGATGGAGAACTGCCTATTGCCGCCAGGACCAGCCTTGAATTTCGCAAGGCGATACATGCGGTGCGAGTGCGTGATTGGCGTCAGCCACGCGATTGTGACCGACAGTGCCCGGAATCCGGCCATTCCTTCCAACTCTGCGGGAAGTGGCACTGCGAACCGATCTGTCTGTCTGATACCAATCGTGTTCGATCCAACCAGGGTTGCCCGGTTTTCAGTGCAATCAAGAACGCGTTCGATGTCCGGGCAGCCGAAACCAAGGAAGCGACTGATTTCATCTCGCTGATGTTCCCAGTGAAGATTGCCATTTTCATTGATGATGTTCTTGAGCACATCCACGGCATCACTGTCCCAGCGGGCACTGTGGACAAGCAAAGCCTTGAGAATGACGGGGAGATGATCTTTATTGATTTTTGGATGCACGGGATCGTCCGGCAGGTCTTTCAACGATTCATGGATGCGCAGAATGTTATGCGTAGCCAGTGCCGTGGCAACACTGGTACCACTCATGTTGAGCTTGCAGTTGGCCTGACCGGGTAATCCCGGACTGGCCACACCAATGCCAAAATACCTCCCCGGCGGGGCCACAGCGCGGACTTCAATCGGTGCATGTGTTGAATTTGCTTGAATCTGTTCTGCGCCGCCCGGAAAAAGGATCTCGGGCTTGATCGTGCGCTTGAATCCCAATCCCAGTGCCGAACTCATGTTGGGCAGTGCTGGATTTGCATAGGGATCAATTGCCATTACGCCATGACCATTCGGCATGATATTATCGACATGAGCAGCACCGACAGTGAGCGCGTTGACCGCTTCCGAAGGTGAAAGCAGTTGTCGGTCCGCCTTCTTGCGCCATATCGTGCGTAGCAATGTCGCCTGACGTTCATTGATGCCCATATTTTCAAAATCCGCCCATTGCCTGATATTTGGCAGCGGGATTCTGTCCATGATGTTTCCAGCACTGACAAGGATCAGGATCCTGTACCGCCAGGCAATGTGGTCGATCAGACGCGCCCATGGACTCATCACACCGGCAAAGCGCCGATTGGCATCACCGAGGGACAGGTTGACAATGCGCACCTGTACTGCCGTCGGTTCCCCGCCGTCCTCACCATCAAACATGCGAATGAAGGCGCGCCAGATCAAGTCGATGCCGAGACAATCCGGTGGCATCAATTCACTGACATCGTCGAAACCAGATGGTTGCGAGTAGATGACGGGCCGAACATACAAACGATGTCGAGCCGGTGTTTCGGAGTTGGGTATGTTCAGGTCACCGAACAAAATCAATGATGCCATCGCAGTGCCATGGCGCTGTTCTGAAGCCGCACCGTATTTGTCTGCGAAATCATCCGGATCGTCTATGTCCAGTCGATTCACCAGCAGATCATGCTGTGCCATCGGCACGCCGTCGAGCAGGGCTACAATCGGTGCATCCGCTCCAGCACTGACTCCACTTGCGACCGTCGCTTCGGCTTCCTCAAGATTATCTTTCTCAATGTCATCTCTGGCTGGCCCCCCAGATATGATGGATTGCGGTCTGAACACCATCACTTCTTCCAAGGCCACAAGGCCAACACCGGGCTGGTCGAGCACTTGTCGAATGACGTTGGGCGATACCTCCGCCAGCACAGCGTGGTAACGAATCTCGCCTATATCTGCGCTATCCAGAATCCGACCGCCCAATTCGTCCAGCTTGTCCACCAAACTGGCTTTGGCTGACTTGCGGCACTCATCGTCATCACGATACCAGAACTCAACCTCAAACCGGACCGGTGTATCCGGTTCGGATTCCAGCCTTTCCCGCCAATCCTCCACCGCCTCTGCGGTCAGGCGGTCTTTGGGTCCCCAAGGCCGCACATCCGCCAGATGGCCAAAGATGTCGTGCCATGCCCTGCGACCGTGTCCAGGTACTTCACCGCGTTGAAACCGCTGCCAAAGGCTCACCAGTTCAGTGAGTGCCCTGTGGTCAGGGACCGTAAAGTAGAATCTGCGGGAAACCCTTTTGTCGCCTCTGCGATTCCCCTCATTGTCTCTGAGGTAAAAGTCTTCGTCAGGTGCAGCGTCACCCTCTCTCTCACCGAGGAACTCAAGACCCGGTACACCACGGGCTGCACGGTAGAAATCGGCAATTTCACTGGCAACCTCGAAGACAAGTGCGCGTTCGGGAACGATCGCGGACGGGTCATCGCGCAGTTCACCAAGTATTTCCGGATCACCAAGAACCCGCTCCAAACGTTCAAATTTCGGACCATGCCTCTCGGCTTGGCGGGTCGCATCGACTGGAGGGATTCTTTCCCTTGGCCATCTCCCGACCGATGGCTGCCGCCGCTCAGGGCACGGCATAGACAGAAGCGGGCGTCCACCCATCAAGCAGCTCTTATCCTGTCCCGCTCAAATTTTGGACACGCTCCTGCCAGACCTGCAGTTGTTCCTCAATGGTGCCCTTCAGGGGCCGTTCCATCATCGTCAACACATCGCGGCGGCGTACATCAAGTGCAAATTCCTCTGCCTCTGCATAGCTGACTGGGCCGAGACGCTTGGCGATATGATCGGGTGTGATACCAGGATTCCGGTCATGCTGTGCCAGAAACCTGTCAAAATACTTTGTCAGTTCCCTTTTGCCCGGTGCAGGCAAATCAAGACGCAACTGAAACCGACGCCAGACTGCACGGTCCAAGAGTTCGGGATGGTTGGTGGCGGCAACAGCGACCGTGTAGCTCGGCAATTCATCAACCTGCATCAACAGCGATGTGACGACACGTTTGATTTCTCCGGTTTCATGGATATCACCGCGTTCTTTCCCGACCGCATCGAATTCATCAAAAAAGAGTACGCACGGTGTCGTTCGCACATAGTCGAAAACACGTTTCAGCCGACTGGCCGTTTCACCAAGATAGCTGCCAATCATTGCTTCGTAACGGACCACGAAGAGCGATACTGCCAATGATTCAGCGATGGCTTCGGCCAGCGATGTCTTGCCGTTGCCCGGAGGCCCGACAAGAAGAAGGCGATGCCGCGGGTCAAGACCGTGTGCCCGCAGCAGGCTGGACCGCTGCTGTTCCTCAATCATCTGATTGACAGCCACACGGCATGTTTTGGAGAGAATCATATCGTCCAGTTTTCGCCTAGGGGTGATCTCGGCAATGCACTCCCGTCCCCTGAACACATGATCGGAAGATGGCAGGTGCATGCTATTATGACCATTGGCCCGGATCGCTCTCGTGAGTCTTTCCGCCAAAACCGTATGCTGCTTACTCTTCTCCTCCGCGATTATCGTCTCGACCGTCGAGCGCACTGCGCTCCTATCGCCAGCGACACTTGCCTGAACAAGATTTATCAGGAGATCACCACGCGCCATCTGATCCGCCCCCGACACAGATTCCTCCGAGCCCTGCCACCACCACCCCAGCAACGCAGTGGCTGTATGAGATCGACACAGATTCGGGCCCATCAGTCATTATGGGAATCGTTTCTGCATTATCAGCACCACCGAGGCGCGCACATTGTCGTCGTCGACTGATTTCACGAACCCACTCCCGGTCTGAACTGCAACACCACAGGGTCAAACCGGAGCCATGTATGGCACATGCGGGAACGATGACCTCAACCCCCCCCAGGATCACTGTTCGCCCCCGGTTTCCACAC
>JAPOSK010000256.1 GCA_026709725.1 Paracoccaceae bacterium
ATTTTGGCAGATCATGCATGATCAGGGATGTGCAGATTCCCGGGTCCGCCATACGGGGATCACACCCGATGGGATCTTGCGGCCCCCTGTGACGGTCTTGTCGTCTGCTGTCATCGCTCTCTGCCTCTTGTTGGCCTCCACGGCCGGATGGATGGCCGGGAGGCATTGCCCCTTGTTGGGGCGGAGACTCTGCGAGACCGCCACCGATTGGAAGCGTGCGTGCCGGAGAATGGCATCAATTCAGTGATTATGGGATAGCAGGAGTCCGCAATTGATCCGGCTGCAGATCATTTCCGATTCATATGGCACAGTCGCTCAAACTGACACGTAAAAAGATATCAATCCAGTGACCGGATGCAATTTGGGACGGACAGCAAGCGAACTTGCACGGGAGTCCGTGATGGCAGCACCAGTCTGACAGATCCATCATCACCGCCTCCCTGAAAGATTGAACCATATTCTGCCTGAAGAATATGACGGCGCTTCCCTCTTGCGCGCAATCCCGGTGACCCTTTTTCCAAACCATCACCCGGGACATTCCCCCATCACTGTCTATCCAGCAGTGTTATGTCCTCCTCTGCTGGGACAGGCCGGGAAACGCGGAGGATTGATGCGCATCGGGACCACGCCTGACAGCATGTCTGTGTGGATGAGGATGGTGGCTTCCCCAATGATCGGGTGCTGGGTGTTGCGTTCGACGAACCGGCTGTCGGATCTCTCCCGGAGAGACGGGTATCCTGATGCGGTGCCTTGAACACCCGATGCTTTCACCCGCCATGCCCTGCTGGTCCGGTGTCAATGCAGAACCAGACCCGTCATATCTTTCTCAAAGGGCCGCCTGCGCGTCAGATGCGCTATCGGGAAAGAGCAATTGACCGTTTTACCCGGTGCCAGGCAGGGCGATTCCGGACCGGGAAAATCCGTCCTGTTCCGCAACCGCTCAGCAGAATGACAGGCAGGGTGAGACGATTTCCCCGGTGCGCAGATGTGAGGTCATTCATCACTGTGGCACTACAGGGTCTCGAGTTCTTCGGCCCGGGACAGGATCCGCGCCCAGCTCCTGATGCCCTTGCGGAAATTGTCCAGGCTGTATTTCTCATTGGGCGAGTGGATGGCATCATCACCGCGGCTGAAACCGGTGAGGAGCGAATTCATGCCGAGAATCTCCCGAAACATTGTTGTGACGGGAATTGAGCCGCCGCTCCCGGTCATGACAGGGAGTGCCTGCCATTCCTCGTTCAGCTCCTCAAGACTGGCCTCAAAGAGAGGGCTCGTTGTGTCCATCGTGCAGGCTTTCTCGCCGGCATAGGCTGTGAAATTGACTGTGCAATCGCTGGGAATTTGCGTCATCACAAATGCGCGGAACCGTTCACGCAGGTGATCGGGATCCTGATCTGCAACAAGACGAAAACTGATCTTGGCTGATGCCTGTGAAGGCAGGACCGTCTTGAATCCGTCCCCGGTGTAGCCACCGGTCATTCCATTGATTTCGCAGGTCGGGCGTGACCAGAGTGCTTCAAGGGCACTGAAGCCTTCTTCATTGACCGGGGCGGCAAGGCCCACCTTGCCGAGGAACCTTCCGGTATCAAAATTCAGCATCTCCCAGGTCTCCACGCGGGTATGGTCGGTTGGCCGGACATCCCGATAGAACCCGGGGATCATCACACGGTTGGCTTTGTCATGAAGGCTGGCAAGAACACTGCTGAGGACACGCAGGGGATTGACGGCAAGGCCGCCATAGAGACCTGAATGCAGATCAATTGCCGGGCCCGTTATGGTGATTTCTTCAGACAGGAGGCCCCTGAGCGATGTCATGATTGCGGGTTGTCGGCTGGCATGAAGCCCGGTGTCGCAAACCAGAGCCAGGTCGGCCCGCAGCATATCCTGGTGTTCTTCCAGAAATGGTGCGAGTGAGATCGAGCCACATTCCTCTTCCCCTTCCAGCATCACAACAAGTCCCTCAGGCAGGGTTCCGGTTGCCTGCTTCCATGCCCTGCACGCTTCAAGAAACGTCATGAACTGACCCTTGTCATCGCTTGCACCACGACCATGAATGGCTTTGCCATACGGGGCATCAATAATGTCTGCTTCGAAGGGTGGACGGACCCAGAGATCAAGCGGGTCAGCCGGCTGGACATCATAGTGCCCATAAAACAGCATTCGCTGATGTGCGCCGCCTGAATGTCCGACAACAACCGGGTGGCCATCGGTCTCGTGGGTTTTGGCAACAAAACCAAGGTCGGTCAGAAGGTCTGTCAGCCAGTCTGCAGCCTGGCGGCAATTCCTTGCATGGGCCGGGTCCGTTGAGATTGATGGGATTTTGACCAGCGTCAGAAGCCGCTCAAGCGCATTCTCGAACTCCCTGTCAACCGCTGCCAGGACCCGGCCCTTTCGATCATTCTCTGTTGTCATGCTCTCCTCCTGTCTGTGATCATGAATCGGTTTTACGGCAAATCCATCCCCCGCCGAGAACCCGGGCTGACCCTGGTGCATAAAAGACACAGGCCTGTCCGGGGGTGACACCCCAGACCGGATCTTCCGGTACCACATGCGCCGAGTGGGGACCATCCGGCTTGATATGCGCTGTGACAGACTCAGCGGTTGAGCGGACTTTTATTGCGACGCGCCACTGTGCACGTCCGACAAAGGATTGATGCCCAAGCCAGTTGATATCATCAATCCGGAATTCCTTGATCCAGAGTGCGGAACGCGGCCCAACCGTCACTCTGCGACTCACGGGATCAAGTTTGACAACATAGAGCGGCTCACCCGATGTTGGAATGCCAAGACGCCGTCGTTGACCGATCGTGTAGTTGATGATTCCCTGATGCTCACCGAGTTTTCGGCCGGAGAGGTCCACGATGTTTCCCGGCTCGGCGGCACCCGGCTCAAGTTTTTGAATCAGGGCTGCATAATTGCCGTCCGGGACAAAGCAGATATCCTGGCTGTCGGGCTTGTCGGCCACTGTCAGACCAAATTTCCGTGCCAGGGCCCGGGTCTCCTGCTTGGATGGCACCGCTCCCAGGGGAAAGCGCAGAAACGCAAGCTGATCCCTGGTGGTTGCAAAGAGAAAATACGATTGATCCCGATCTGCGTCGACCGCCCTGTGGAGTTCAGCTCCTTCTCTGGCTTCAAGGCGACGGACGTAATGACCAGTTGCCAGACAGTCTGCACCAAGATCCCGGGCCATGCCCAGCATTTCAGTAAACTTCACGCGCTGGTTGCACCGGATGCAGGGGATGGGTGTGGAGCCGGATGTATAACTGTCGACAAATTCATCAATAACGCTGGCGCGGAAATGCGACTCATAATCAAGAACATAATGCGGAAAGCCGCATTCAGCTGCGATGCGCCGGGCATCGTGGATATCGCGGCCAGCACAGCAGGCTCCCTTGCGCCCGACAGCAGCGCCATGGTCATAGAGCTGCATTGTGACTCCAATCACCTCATAACCGGCATTGTGCAGGAGGGCAGCCACGACTGAGCTGTCTACCCCACCGGACATGGCAACCACCACACGGGTCTCCTGACGCGGTTTGGCAAAACCAAGATCAATCGCCATATCCATGAGTCTGTTCCGATGGTGAGGGAATTGCTGAGGCTGAGCATTATGCAGTTCGGGATGGATTTCAATGCCGATCTCTCCGGATCATGCTGAACCGGGTCTGTGGTTCATGATGATTCAGATGCATTCCGGGTGAAGACGGGATAATGCAGGAAACATCAGGGGGTGCATCAACGGGAGACTATCGATTATGGGCACACCTGTCTGGGAACTTGATCGAACCCAAGCCGAGAAGGATATCGAAGCACTTTCCGGGGCAATTCGGCGGGCACGGGACCTTTATTACAGGGAAAACACCTCCGATGTGTCCGATGAGACCTTTGACGGATGGGTTGTCAGGTTGCGGGCAATTGAAACACGGTTTCCTGATCTCAAAAAGAAGAACTCACCGACCGATGAGGTCGGAGCGCCGGCGGCAGGCGGTTTTCGCAAGGTCCGGCATGAATCGCCAATGCTGTC
>JAPOSK010000070.1 GCA_026709725.1 Paracoccaceae bacterium
GGAAGACAGGGGGCGAAGGCACTTTTCGGGTGGAAGGGGTCTGGAGGTTCGGATTCAACAAAGAGTGGGACATCCTCCGCCCGAACGCCGCCTAGTGTTTGCGAAATCTCCCATCGGGCTAAGCCGGACGGATACGTGGCGACCACCGCCGACATCACAGGCATGACACCCTTTGCAATCGCCCCGCCACCCGGCCCGATTGTCCGCGCTGTTCTCGCCCGATTCGCCCGGCACGGGCCCCGCCGATCTCGACTGTGCAGGGGCCATCCTGCGCGGGCGCACCCACCGCTTCTTCCAAGCCCTCAAGCGGGGCACAGCCCCATTGATGAGAGAGATGGGGCTCAGTGACCTATCAACACACCATCCCCGACCCCGCATCATTCCTCTGCATCCCGAGTCTCTCCCATGTCCTGATCGCAGACACGCTGCCCCGAGGGTCCGAATGCCCTGCCAGAGCGTCTCCATCCCGGGCAGCGGCTGACGCCTCAAAGGGTGGACGCAGAACACCGTGATCCCGTCCCTGCAGATGAAGGGCCCGCGGGATCGCCGGCCCGCGTGCGGGCCCATGGTGATGCGGATATCGGCGATGCCCCCTCAATCCGTGATGGCCTGACCCGAGACAGAAGCGGCACCGGGGCAGATCCGGAACGCACGGGTTTTGTGCATGGCGATCCTCGACGATTCGTCACAACCAGGCGAGAATCGGACCATTCTGCAACAATCCTCGCTGAGACACTGGCAGACCATCAACGGGAAGGACAGGCGTTCATGATGGAACCCGGGGTTTTCTGGCCGGGCACGACTTATGTTGAGTTGCCCTGCACGAAATATCCTCGTGCTTTCTCGAATGTCCAACATTTCAAAATGATCGGCAAAATGGCAGCCTGTCCGGGCAGCAGCTCCACCCGCTCCCAGGACCGCCACTCCGTCTGCAGCGGCACCAGGCAGACCGTCCCGGCGTGTGTCGTTCGCTGCTGGTAGACACGGCTTCGTCTCCTTTTGCATGTTCATGAATCCCGCAGGGCAGGTCCGCCCATTCCAGACCATCAGGGTTTTCATTGTTTCTGCGTGTGTCACCCAGCTTTCCCATCCTGCTCCGGCACTGACAACAGACCCCCCAAAGCCAACCTCGAAGTACCCCGCGCCACCGGCCTGCGTCCCGACCATTACTGTTTGCCCCCAAACGCCCCGGCGAGATCATCGCGGCGCAGGGTCCCGGCCATGGCCTCAAAGTTCAAGCCCAGAAACACGCCGGTGATAACACCGGCATCCGGGCCCGTGCGGCCCTGATTGTCAAAGCGGTTCGCATTGATGGTCACCGCATACGCCATCTCCCCATCACCCCAGGGATTGCCCCCCTGCTCCAGCTCGCTGAATGTCAGGGCACCCTCGGCCCGGTCCGCCATCCGCACCGCAAGGCGCACATCGCCCGTCACTGCACGACCCGATGGAGTCGTATAGCCCAGAAACACCCCATCCCAGTGGCCCGTCGTATCCTCATCATCATATGAGGCCGCGGCGAGCGTACCGGTCGGCGCGGGTCCCTCGGCCCAGGGCTGCACGAGGTCATTGCGTGCCCACACGCCAAAGGCAACCTCGCCCCGGTCCGTGGCGAACACGCCCATCTGATGGGCGGAGACGCGCGACCAGGGTTCGAGATCGGTAATATCGCCGACACGAGTCACACCGGGAGCCACCCGCGTGTAGGCGGCGTGGATCATGTCCTTGTCCTCGGTCGAGAGGACAAACGTGCCGGGCCGGGCACCACTGAAATTGCCATTATCGGTCAGGATCGAATCGGAAAACCTGTCGGTGGTCTCGTTGGTATGGCCCCAGAACCCCAGCGTGTGCAGCAGCTCGTGGACGAGGTAGTGGCGCAGAACATGCTGGCCGTTCGGGCCGGTGTAAATCATCGTGCTTTCACTGTTGAGACCCACCCAACCGGCCAGGGTCTGGTTGTCCGGTTCGTCGAGATCTTCAAACCGCAGTCGCCGCCACGCCAGACCGTGCGATGGTGTCGCACCGGGATAGATGCGCGTCCACTGGCTGGGCGCGGAGTATTCGACAGAGATAGTGTCTTCGGGGATAGCATCAAGGGAGGTCGGGGCGGCCACCGGTGTCGCATCGAATGCGATCTGCCGGTCCTGGGGCAAGACGGAATTGATGATGGCAACAGCGTCCTGCACAGCCTCCTGGAAGGCGGCATCCGCCCCCTCGACGATGCGGACGGTCGGGCGGATGCGGAATGTTATGGGGAAGATGATGGTCTCAGAAGGTGCTATCTGTTCGAACATTGCGAGGATGGTGTCCTCGCTCGTCCCGTCCGTGCGCTCACCCGCATAGAGACGGATACCGGACCGAGCACCAACCCTGTCCAGCCCCGCCACCCCGGGGGCGGCCTGGGTCCCGACATGGAGCATGGTGCCGTAGTGGAACACCGGAGAGGCAGGATTGGTGGCGGTCGGTGATGCCGAGGTTGGTGGGGGGTTGGGAGCCGATGTGTCTTCACTCCCTCCGGATCCGCCGCCACAGGCGGCTAGCAGTCCGGTGAGCATCGCAAAAGTGCAAGACAGAATCAGTCTTGAGGGAGGTCTTTGCATTGGCGTGTCCTTCATGGCCAACAGTTGCTTCTGCCTTCGTCTTATGGCAGCCATCATCAGGAAAAGCCATCGGAAATCTCAACCTGCGCCCTGCAAACCGGAGGGATGGATCGACCCGATTCCGGCATCCGGGTTGCCATCGCACACCCCCTGCCCGAATCCCTTCAGCTGGGCCGACAACGGAACCATCAGCTGACCGGAATGGGGACGACGCGGGTCATCCCTCCAGCTCGTCCGGCATGTCGGATTGAGGGCCGACTTGGGCGCGGCCACAAGATCCTTGAGGTCGATGAAAAGTGCCTCCGCAGTGCCCTCTTCCGGCAAGGCGGCCTCCGAACGGCAAGAATCCGCACCGGTTCTGAAATAACCGGACACACATCACTGCACTGGCAATAAAATCGTACTGCCGGGAATCCCCCGTCGTGATCTGGCCCTGCGTTGTGCCCCGACCGGAAGTCAGGGCAGGTAATCAGTCAACTGTGCTGCGAATGGTCGATTTGAAACGCTCGATAATCGTGATTGGATCAAGCGGAATCACAGGAACATCGACATTCCCGGAGTCACATTTGGCAATGATGACTGTCTGGCGATGTTCCTTGATCGCCAAAGAGAGAGCAGCAGGGGTTTCGGCAGCAGGGGCTTCAATGACATTGTCACAGCCACAGGCCCTTGCAACGGCAGCAAGCCTGGTCCGCCCACCGGTATAGGTTGGCTGGTCACCGGTCGAGCCATAACTGCCATTGTCAACAACAAGCAGGATAAAATTATCAGCCCTGTGATTACCAATCGTGCTGAGGGTTCCAAGATTGGTAAGCACCGAACCATCGCCATCAATCGCGACAACGGTCTTCTCCTGCACGAGCGCAAGACCAAAACCGATGGAGGAGCAGAGACCCATGGTTCCGAGCATGTAGAAATTGGAATCCTGATCATCAAGGGCATGGAGTTCCTGCGAGGGAGCACCAATGTTGCAGACAACCAAATGGTTCCGCAGGAGCGGGAGAAGAGTCCTGAGGAGTTCGTTTCGAATCATGCCGCCGACCTCCAGAATGAGGAATCAGTGAGGATGGCAACCGGTTTGCGGGCCATCTGGGCATGCGCGAGTATGCCATCAAGTCGATGGACATCGGCAGCATCGGAAAAATGATAGGATGGAATGTGGAGCTGGTCGAGGAGAGCCCGGGTATGGAGCGCCATCTCGACCTGGCATGCGACCTTTTCGCCCGGCTCCCCACGGTAGCTGATCAGCATCGGCAGTGGGATGTGATAGAACTGAATCAGCGTCGCAAGGGTGTTGATGACCACGCCAAGGGCTGTGTTCTGCATGAGAATGCAGGTTTGTCTGCCACCCAAATAGTCCCCGGCACACAGACCCATCCCCTCATCCTCCTTGTTGCAGGGGACATGCATCA
>JAPOSK010000020.1 GCA_026709725.1 Paracoccaceae bacterium
ATATGGACAACGACCCTACCTATGACTGGACGGATTACTGGGGCCCTTCGAACGGCCAGATCATGTACAGGTAATCCTTGACCAAGGCACGGGCGTTGCATTGCCCGTGCCTTGGGTTTAACCCGGTCCGGATCTGGAATCGACGGTTCTGATTGCAGGGTGACAGAGGTGTCGCGACGGGGGAGTCAATGACTGGAATCGCAGCCGATGGCGATGCCTCGCTCGGCATCATGATGCGCGACGTCATTGTCAGATGGGCTCCGCTTCTCGTTCTCGCCTTTCTTGTCCTGCTTTTTCCTGTCTTCGAATGGCTGGAGGATTTCCGGGCCGGTCAGGACCATGTCTACCTTCTTGACTCACGGTTCTTTTCGATCCGCAACGCCTCCCGCATCGCCGTGGCTGCAACACCCGGTCTTATGGTCGCCATCGGGGTCACCTTCATCATCATCATGGGCTCGATCGACCTCTCCATGGAGGGTACGGTTTCCGTCACCGCCGTGATCTTTGCCTTCGCCTTTCTTGCCCTTGGCGGCACTCTGGCCGGTTGGGCCTGGCTGGCCATTCCGCTGGCCATGCTCGTCGGGGCGGCAATGGGCATGGTCAACGGTCTGATTCATGTCGTTTTCCGAATCCCCTCCTTCATGGTGTCGCTGGCCATGGGGTTCGTGGGCACAGGGCTGGCACTGGTCCTCACCGGCGGTGATCGCATCCGGGTCGAGGATGAACTCTTCCGGGCACTTCTGACCGTGCGCTGGCTCAACTTTCCAATCATGTGCTACGTGGCCCTGCTTGCCCTGCTTGTCGCCTGGTTCATTCAGTCCCGCACAACGCTTGGACGGAATTTTTATGCTGTCGGGGGCGGTGAGGAGCTGGCGCAGGCCAGCGGGCTGAATGTGACACGGGTCCGTGTTCTGGGCTTTGCCCTGGCTGGAATCTTTTTTGCCCTCGGTGCGCTGATGGCCGTCGGTCGGATCGGGATTGCCGAAACGGCGACCGGCAACAATTTCATGTTCATATCCATTACCGCTGTCGTGGTTGGTGGAACGGCCCTTTGGGGTGGCATTGGCGGGGTCCTGAATACCATGGTGGGTGTCCTGATCGTCTATGTCATCACCAATGGCATGGTCGTGATCGGTCTGCCCAACTGGCTGCAGGACGGTGTGCTTGGTGCGCTCGTGATCACGGCGGTTGTGCTGTCAACCAATCGCAGGTCGATCAGTTTCGTCAAATAGGGGCGGGAGAGGTGTACGAGCTCAGAGCCGTCGACAAGCACTTCCCGGGCGTGCACGCCCTGCAAGCCGTTGACCTTGAGGTGCGGCGCGGGGAAATCGTCGGTCTCGTCGGCGAGAACGGGGCCGGCAAGTCAACGCTGATGAAGGTGATCTACGGAGCCTACCAACCCGATGGGGGGGAGATTGCCATCGATGGCAAGACGGTGCGATTCCAGAATCCGCGGCAGGCCATGCATCATGGCATCGGCATGGTCTTTCAGGAACAATCACTGATACCGAACCTCACGGTCATGGAGAACATCTATCTTGGCTTCGAGGACCGGTTCGTGCAATTCGGCGTGATCAGCTGGCGGTCAATGGCGGCGGCGGCCCGGGAGCAGCTGGCCAAGGTGAAGCTTGACATCGACCCCGCCGCCATCACATCGGACCTCTCTTTTGCCCAGCGACAGCTTGTTGAACTGGCCAAGGTGCTGACCCTCGAGGAGCGCATTGATGGGGATCTCGTGATCCTGCTGGATGAACCCACATCGGTTCTGGCCGAGGATGAGGTGAAACTGCTGTTCCGGATCGTCCGGGACCTGACCAAGCGGGCATCCTTCATCTTCGTCAGCCATCGGATCGATGAGGTTCTTGATCTGTCGGACCGCATCTACGTCATGAAGGACGGTCGGATTGTCGATGTCGTCCAGCGGGACGATGCCGAAGTGAGTGTCATCCAGCGCAAGATGGTCGGGCGCGAGATTGACAAGGAATACTATCGGGAGCAGAAGCAGAAGCCATACAATCCGGCGCATGTCCTCGTCTCGTTTGACGATGTGAGTCTGCCGGGTGCCTATCACCACATCTCGTTTGACCTCCATGCGGGCGAAGTGCTGTGTCTGGTCGGCACGGAGGGATCCGGTCGGGAAGCGATCCTGCGGACAGTCTACGGTCTCGACTCGTGCTCATCGGGCATTGTGACGGTCAAGGGTGAGCGGATCACCCGTTTCTCGGCAATGGCCGGGGTCAGGCGCGGGATCGGCCATGTCCCGCGCGAGCGGAAGGTTGAGGGCATTGTCAACGGCATGAATGTCTATGAAAACATGACCCTGGCCCAGTTGCGGAGGTTTGCCCGGCTGGGCGTCATGAATGTGCCGGAGGAAAAGCGGCTGGCCACCCGCTGGACTGAACGGCTCGGAATCAAGACGCCATCCATCACCAAGGACTGTGGAGGCCTCTCGGGTGGAAACCAGCAAAAGGTGGTCCTGGCCAAATGGCGCTCGGGCGGGTCTGATGTCCTGCTGCTTGATCACCCGACCCGCGGTCTGGACATCGGCGCGAAAGAGGATGTCTACGAGATGATCCGCGAGATGTCGGCTGATGGCGTCGGCATTCTGCTGGTGGCGGACACGCTGGAGGAAGCCATTGGTCTGTCCCATACGATCCTGGTCCTGAAGGATGGCGAGATCCAGAAACGATTCGACGGCACGCCCGGGTCCAAGCCGTCGCTTTACGACCTTGTCCATCACATGATCTGATGCCCGACATGACCCGCGAATTCCTCAAACCGCATTTCCCCTGGATCACCCTGGTCGCACTGACGATCATTGTCGGTCTGGCCAATCCGGATTTCCTTTCCATCTCTGGCCTGATCAGCCTGATGGCGGATGTGGTGCCCCTCCTGATCATGGCATTGGGCATGACATTCGCCATCTACATCGGCGGCATCGACCTCAGCGTCCAGCAACTCGCCAACATGGTCACGGTGATGACAACCGTCTACCTCGCCCAGTACGGAATCGGTGTGGCGCTGCTGGTGATTCTGGCCGGCGCCCTCTTCGGGGCCGTCTCCGGATTCGTGACCACGCGACTCTATGTTCCATCCTTCGTCTCGACGCTCGCCATTGGATTCATCGCCCTGTCCATTGCCAAGTGGCTCTCCGACCAGCGGGCCCTCTTCATGGACGCCACGCTCCGGGATATCCATTTCGGATGGATGTTCGACACGACAATGGGCGTTCCCCACGAACTGGTCCTCGGCCTTGTCCTCGTCCTGCTTGCCTGGTTTCTGCAGACCCGCACATCATTTGGCCGGGCCCTGAAGGCGGTGGGATCGGGTGAACTCGCGGCGGTCGCCTCGGGGCTCGATGTCGATCGGGTGAAGATCCTTGCCTTCTGCATTTCCGGCATGTTTGCCGCCTGCGCCGGACTGATGTTCTCCGTGAAGCTTTCGGGTGGTGACGCCCAGCTCGCCAACGGGTTTCTGCTTCTGGCCATCGTGGCCGTCCTTGTGGGCGGAACCCCCCTCACCGGTGGTGTGGGCGGGGTGATCAACACCCTCATCGGAACTCTCATCGTGATGGTGATCCGGGCGGCGATGGTCTATCTTGAGGTCGATGCGACACAGCAGCAGATGGTGTTCGGCATTGTCCTCATCATCGCGATTGCCCTCACGATTGATCGCTCCAAGTTGCGCGGTGTGGTGAAATGACCGGGATGCGGGCCGCTGTCCTCGTCGAGCCCGGACGGTTCGAGGTGCAAACCGTTCCCCGGCCGGAGCCACAGGCCGGCGAGGTTCTGATCCGCATCGCCCGGACCGGCATCTGCGGCACGGACCTCCATATCTTTCATGGTGCCTATGCAGCCGACAGCCTGCCGCTGGTCCCCGGTCACGAATTGACCGGTCACATCAAGGCCCGGGGGGTTGGGGTCACGGATCTTGAGGACGGCCAGGCCGTGGTCGTCTACATGAATCTCGGCTGCATGCAGTGCTACTGGTGCCGGCGGAACGAGATCATG
>JAPOSK010000408.1 GCA_026709725.1 Paracoccaceae bacterium
CGATCCAGATTGATGATTCGTGTGGGTGGTCTGCTGCCTTTGCAACGGCGAAGAATGACCATACTCTCATTGATCGATGTGTGCTGGCTGAGATTGATCTGTCCCGGTTGATGGGAAGTCAGCAGGGTGTGAATGTGGAAGCGATTTGCGAGCACTCTTCGTTTTCTCTTGGCTGATGTGGCCGTGAATGCAATCGTGGGACTGATCATTGTGAGGACACCATTTTCTGGATCCAGACAACGCTCAGCCATGGCAACAAACAATGGCTCCAAAGCGTTCTTGTCAACGAAATTCTCCAGTTCAGAATCAGCATGAACCAGCCTTTCTTCCAGCTCATCCACCCGCTTGCGCAGTATTCTCTGATCTTCCTTGCGGAATTTCTCACCCATCTTTGAACGGTTCGTGAAGGGTGGGTTCATGATCACAATCCTGACATCCCTGACGGCAGAGACTGCATCTTCAAGGGCCGGACTGTCATCAGTCAGCCGCAACTGGGTATCCTCCAGCACCTCATCCTGCCAGTCCAGTCGATTGGGTTCAATGATTGATGGCTGACTGAGGAGTTCCAGTGAGCCTGCCTTGACAGCCGTATTAATCGAATTCTCCCGTCCATAGGGCATCAGGTGAAGCTGCATCTTCTTGTAGACCACATCCTGATTGCCTGCAGTCAATTGTGCCGCGGCCATCTGCAGGGACACAGGGTTCATGTCCAGTCCCGCAATGACGGATTCCACTGCTTGGCGCTGCAGCCCGGCGAGTGTCCTGCTGGACGCTCCCTGCTCTTCAGCCCGGCGCTTCATCTCCGTCAGCAGGGCGGCAATGAGCGTACCTGAGCCACAGGCAAGATCGACGCTGCGATGGGCATTCCATGTGTCTGTGTCTGTCCAATCCGCTTCAGGATCAGAAGCATCCAGGGTCAGTCGGGCCAGCAAGGCCGCTGCGGGCGGGCGGGTGAAAAATGCACCGTCCGATGCCTGATTGCCCATCACCTTGTTGAACAGCGTACCGGCATGATCGGCACCGAGGTCGGCATAATGTGCCGCAATCCGCTCAGCCTCGCCGGCCAGATGACGCAGGGCACGATTCAGACCATCCCGCCGACCTGCATCGCGTACGGCTTCGATCACCTCAATCGCAGGAACAACCACTGGCAGGAAGTCATGGCGGGTGATCCGGTTCCATTGATCATGGAACCTGTCCATGGCCTGTGGTGTGGACTTGATGTTGTCCAGGCCTTCAACACCCGGCAACCAGCCACCGGCTGCGATGCGTTGGTGGAGCATGGCTGCATTCATCAACAACAAGGAGGCAATGGTGCAGCCATCCGCCTGTATTCTGCTGCTGTCGCCGGGTTTCCGGTCCAGCCTGTCAATCCCGAAATGTGCATCCAGGAGTCCGTTCAGCTCATCGACCAGCAGGCATCGTTTGGCCTCCATAATGCTGTCCTCAAGGATGTTTACATCCCGCTCGGCGCGATTGGGGGCAAGCCCTGATTTTCTCAGCAGATTGGCCGAGATCTCAATGTTGTCAACTTTTTCAAGCAGGGACCGTCGCCATGCCATTCTCTCCTGCTCACGCTTCTTCCGGCGTCTTTCGGGGTCAATCTTGCGGCCACCCTGACCATTGAGCATGGCGCGGGCCCTTTTCTTGGATTTTACAGGATTGACAGGACCAGGCGTGCCATCACTGGCAGGTCTATCCCGCACGATCCCATCTTCACGCAACTCTATACTGCCGTCCTCATGCCGCTTGCCCGATATTATCCGTTCAGCCGTCAGACCGGAGATTGGGGGAACTTTCGTTCCATCATCCGTCGATGATGGCATAACCGCACTTGATGGTTGAAACTTGTCACCATGCCTTGCTTTCCCCTGAATGACTTTGATCACATCAGCTTCTGCCATTCCGACCTTGCCAATATGACCATAATACTGAGTGCGCTTGTCCTCGCCACCAATGGCCAGCATGGTTGCCACATCCTCTTGCAGTGCAGAAGGGAGATACAGCTCCATCAATTCCGAGAGATTCTCTTCAATGCGTCCATCATGCGCACGCAGAGCCAAGAGGATCTGCCCCAACTCTCTCCAGCCATCTTCCGGCCCGGACGTTCTCAGCCACGACTCCGCATCAACATTTTTTGGAATAAGAATTGGACAGATGATGTAACCCATCTGCTTGCCTTCAGCCCGCCGCATGACACGACCGACGGCCTGAATCACGTCAACCGGAGATTTACGGGCTTCCAGGAACCCCACAGCTGACAGATTGGGCGCATCCACACCCTCCCCGAATATACCGACATTGATGATGCCATGGGGCTTTTCATCCGTTGCAGCCATCAATCGCCCTTTGGCATGTTCTCGTGCCGCAACTTTACTTGAGGCATCAAGATGCTCGAGTTTGTAGGCGGCATAATCTGCTTTGGTGCCCTGTTCATCCATCCGCTTTTGTGCCCATTCATGCACCGAACGGGCGTTCAGGGCGTCCATCATCTCTTTGGATTTGTCGATCTTGTTCATAAAATTGATTGATGAGCGCACTGTAACGCCCTGCCTGCGGAGGGCACCCCCCATAACCAGTGACAGAACCAGGCCCCGCATCAGTTGCGCGGTGGACAGTTTCCTGCTTTGAGCGGCCAGATCATTTGCTGTTCTGTAGGCCAGTTCATCCTGCACACCGATGCCAATGATCCTGTAGTCCGTCAGCCAGCCGTTGGCGACAGCCTCCTGATAGGTTTTCCGTGCCAACTCAACGCCAAACACGGACTCATCCGCCATATCCCGGACGATCCACTCCTCATTCTGGCGGCGACCCTTCCTGGTATTATCATAAATTCGTGGTGTTGCAGTCTGATAAATCCGGTATTTTGCCGGGAAGCGTTGATCGTCATGACAGACCGTGAAATCCCTGATCTTCTCTTCCAGTTTGGGCTGACGACGCAACCCTGCAGTCCGGTGCGCCTCATCAGCGATCAAGACACTGATTTTGCGTGCTCCGCCCAAAGCATCTGCGATGCGGTGGGATGACTGATAGGTGCCGAAGATAACGCCGATGTGGGCATCCTGGGCCATGATGTCATCAATCCACATCTGAATGGAATGTGCGTCTGTCGTGACCTCTCCCTTGATCTCGGCGGCAGAAACCTGGCTGAGATCGGATGTGGGATCCATTGCCAAATCCTTGCCCCGCGCAACACCCTCGTCGGAACAGACAGCCAACGCCTTGAGCGGGCATGTGCGGTGGTTAAGAAACTCACCGCGCAACTGGGAAACCAGAGCGATGGACGGACAAAGGACAACCGATACCTGTCCAGTGGGTGTAAGTTTTTCAATGATGCGCAGGGCGATCCGGGTCTTGCCCGTACCACAGGGCAAAATGATCCTGCCGCGCGCACGACCGTCTGGATTATCGTTTGCAAGCTCACGCAATCTGGCAACGCTGTTGCAGACGACCTCATCCTGCATGGCATCCCTTGATTGTCCACCATGATCCAGGTCATCGGAATCTGCCGAGGTCATCTGCTCCAATTGCTTGCGGAGATCAATCTGGATGTGGATTAGCTTGATCGGCTTGTCTGGATTCATTGACTTCATGACATTGGGACCCAGACTGGTCTCACCATTGGTCACCAGCCATCGTTCCTTCCAGAGATTTCGCTCAGAAGTACTGACAAACTTGTCGATTTCACCCTTGCGAATATCGGCGGACCGACCGCGATCATCCATTTGCCGGGACTTGCACTGAATGGCGACCAGAGCACCATCGCTGCGGCGTGCAACCGCATCAATACCTATATCACCGGTCTCTGGATAATGCTCATCCAGGTCGGGCCAATCCTTCCATCGCCAGGCATCACTGAAATCCCACTCATTGATCAGCGGTGCACACTCCACCGTCAAACGCTCCAGCCACTCACCATCTGTTTGCCTTGGGTTGTTCGCTTCGATTTCATCAAGAGCGGTACGGATGCGTTTGATTTTTTCCTGCCTGTTCATAATCCTGACTCG
>JAPOSK010000397.1 GCA_026709725.1 Paracoccaceae bacterium
GTCGGACCCGAATCTTGACGTGGGTGGAATTGATGCCGCGCACAAACTCGCAATCCTCACTTCAATCGCATTTGGAACCACAGTTCACTACGCTGGCATTGATCGCGAAGGGATCAAGCGGATCTCCATAGACGATATCGAGCAGGCCCGGGATATGGGCTATCGTATAAAACTGCTCTGTATCGCCCGTCGCACGGAAGCAGGAATTGAACAACGCACCCAACCCTGCCTCGTGCCCCGCGAATCGCCGCTTGCACGTGTCGAAGGAGCCATGAACATTGTTGCGATTACAGCTGATCCGGTGGGGCAGATTGTCCTGCAGGGTCCAGGTGCCGGCGGCGGCCCGACCGGATCGGCTGTTGTCAGTGACATCGCTGACATCGCCAGAGGACGGCGTGTACCGGCATTCGGGCATCGGGCACAGGATCTTGGACCCCCCTCAACCGCAAAATGCGCAACCCCTGTTCCCTATTATCTCCGCCTTCTTCTGGTTGACCGGCCGGGGGTACTTGCCAGGGTCGCCGGTGCCTTGGGTGACGCCGGAATCTCAATTGATCGCATGCGCCAATATCGCCATGAGAACAACACGGCACCGGTTATCATCGTGACACATGCAACAGGCCGGGATCATCTGGATGCAGCCATGGCCCGGATATCTGTACCGGAAATCTCAGCTGCTGAACCAGTATATCTTCGAGTCGAAAAGGGCTGAAGGATGATCAGGGCTGTCACCGCACAGTGCGGAGCGGTCGAATGAGCAAGGTTGGCCAGTTCAAGGACCGCATGCTCTCACTGGGTCTGGCCCGCGTATCCGAGGCGGCAGCTTTGGCTGCCGCCGTACATGTTGGACGCGGTGATGAATCCGCAGCTGATCAGGCGGCGGTCGATGCCATGCGCGAGCAACTGAATTTGCTTGATATCAATGGTGTTGTCGTCATCGGTGAGGGCGAGCGGGACAAGGCACCGATGCTGTATATCGGCGAGAGGGTCGGTACCGGAAACGGGCCACGGGTCGACATTGCTCTGGACCCGCTGGAGGGGACATCGCTTACAGCGAAAGATATGCCCAATGCCCTGACTGTTATCGCCATGGGTCCGCGCGGATCAATGCTGCATGCACCGGATGTCTACATGGATAAGGTCGCAATTGGCCCCGGCTATCCTGCCGGTCTTGTGACTCTGGAGCAGACGCCCGGGGAACGGGTTGAAATCCTGGCGGAGTCTGCCGGAAGATCCTGCCGGGATATCACTGTCTGTGTTCTTGATCGGCCCCGTCATGAGGACCATATCCGTCAGATTCGTGCAACCGGTGCGGCAATCCGACTGATCACCGATGGAGATGTGGCTGGAATTATCCACACGGCCGAGGCGCACCAGACCGGCATCGACATGTATATGGGGATCGGTGGTGCACCCGAAGGGGTGCTGGCAGCCGCTGCCCTGCGATGTCTCGGTGGCCAGAGGTATGGCCGCCTGCTTTTTCAGGACATGGATGAACGAAACCGGGCTGACAAGGTCGGCATTGCTGATCTTGAGCGGGTTTATGCCCTTGAGGATATGGTCCGGGATGATGTCATTTTTGCTGCAACCGGTGTCACGGATGGCGCGATCCTGCCCGGTACCCGCATGACAGAAACATATATCGAAACCGAGACATTGCTTCTTCGTTCCCGAACAGGTTCGCGGCGACGCATGCATTATCGTCATCCCGTTGTGCCGTAATGGGCCATCGCGAACTTACGGGGTGGAACAGAATCAGGCGATCCCGGGCACTGTCATGCTGAGATCGTCATGGACGCAGCCTCCCTATCTCGGGGTTGCGGAGTCTGTCACCGGTCGCCGCTGGCAGGGTCTCTCGCCGGGGCAGGATCGTCTGTCCCTGCAGATTGCCCAACACTGCGGCGTGCCCAGTGTTCTTGCACGGGCCCTGGCTCGCCGCAATCTGAAGCCCTGGGATGTCGCTGCCTATCTTGACCCGCAACCGATTGATCCAAACGCTGCCGGGCAGGATCTCATGGACCTCGAACGGGCCGCTGACCGTCTTGTCGATGCCATCCGCAGGCATGAGGCGATTGCAATCGTGGCCGACACAGGCATTGATGGCTGCTGCGCCATGGTCATGATGCAGATCGCCATGCAGGCCTGCATGGCCAATCCCGAACAACTCACAGTGCGTTTTGTATCCAAACCCGCAGCCAGCTATCCGATCGCCGAACTTCTCGATACACACAACCTGATTGTCTTGCTTGATCTTGGAGACACACCGCTCGACCCTGATCACAAGCCCCGGGCAAACGATATTCTTGTCATCGACAATGATGCCAGGAATCCTGAAGGACCCGCTGCCCCTGCTCATGTCAATGGCAATCGCCACGATGAATCGGGCCACTATGCCGATCTGTGTACCGCAGGCCTGACCAATTTATTGCTGGAGGCAATCCATACACGCCTGCATGCAATGGGTTCCCCGACATTTGACCGGACCACACTCGCACAATATGTCTGCATGGCCTGCGCGGCCGAACGGGTTTCCCTGCACGCCAATAATCGGCCATTCATTCTGCCGGGCCTTGCGCAGATCCGGCAGCGCACCCATCCCGGCTTCAGTGCCCTCATGGACGCAATCCCACTTCGACACAAACTCCGCTTTCATGATCTGAGGAGCGGTTTTGCTGCCCGCATGGCGCATGGTGAATATCCGGGGCACAGCCCCCTGACATACCAGTTGCTGAGCGCGACCCACCCTGCGGACGCAAGCAGCCCTGCCGCAGTTCTGGACCAGTTTCATGAGGATCGGGCTCCGGCACGCGAGCAGTCCATCATCGAGGCCTGCGATCTGGCATCGGGTCGCAAGGCGGCCAAAGGCATGGTGTGGGCCGCCAGTCACAACTGGGCGTGTCATCACCTTGAGGCAATCGCCGCTGCCCTGCAGGAACGGTTCAACTGGCCTGGCCTGGCCATCCGTCTGGACAGCCCGGTATCCTCAGCTGTCGGGGTTGGTGTACCGGGTTTCAATCTTGGAGTCGCCATTGCGAACTGCAAGATGCGCGGATTGGCCATCAACGGTGGCGGTCACCCGATGAAAGCAGTCCTTGCAATGCCACCAGGGGGCATCCTGACGGTCCTGGAGGCACTCAGTGCTGAGCTCCACCATCAGAATCCCATGCATAAATCCTGTCAGGATGTTCGCCTTGATGGCATATTGAAGCCCGAGGCGGTGAATTATCGTCTCATGAAGACCATAGACAGAATCGGGCCCTTCGGCATTGGCTCTCCGCGGCCCCGTTTTGTCCTGACCCATCAGCATATTCTCAAACGTCGCAAATACGGAACGGAAAGTTTGCGCCTTGAACTGAGCGGCAACGACAACGGGTCCCTGAACGGGTTTGTTCCGGGGGGCTACCAGTCAGAACTCGGCATGTTCCTGCGCCATTGCAGCCACGCGCCCGTCCATCTTGCCGGAACCGTCAGCATGGCCGGTCACGGTGGACGTCAGACCCGGTTCAACATTGAGGATGCCGCCAAAATCTGAGCCTGTATCGCCTGCTGTGCAACCGCCGGGGATTGTGCCGGCCGGGATCAGCCCGGGAGGATGCACTCTCCCTCAATCAGGCATCCGCGTTCATGCTCATCCTGATGGGCAAGGCAAGACCGCCGTCCACCGTGGCTCTGGCTTGATCCTCCGGGCATTGCACCCCCGACCGGAAGTGGAGAACCCTTACCCGAACCTCCCGAACCCCATCAGCGCATGTCCCCGATCCTGACCATGTCCGGTTTTTCAGGAAGGGGCGCCACCGGGACAGTCTGCGCCCCTCCCAGGCCGATCAATGGTCGGGTATCCGCAGGACAGGACCTTTCAGCAGGACACTGTCAACTCCGGGCTTGCAGAGTCCCGCAGGACCCGATGGCGGCAGGGGCAGGTCCAGGGCTGCTGCCGGGCAGGGGACGCCCTTCGCCTTGTGCCGGTTCTCATGCGCACACAATGCCCGTGCCAGCG
>JAPOSK010000259.1 GCA_026709725.1 Paracoccaceae bacterium
GTTCATCGTCAATGGCTTGATGTGTTCAGCTTCTATCAGCGCGATGCGGGCTGATTTCGGCCCTGTTCCAGTCTGAACTCTGGTGGTGCATATCAGGCTGGATCGGGGTCTTCTGCACTCCCGGTTGCCTTGACAATACACGCCGCCAATTCGCTTGCACCGGGAAGGGCGGCATCCAGAACAAGGCGGGCGGGCGGCTTTGCCAGTTTGCCCGCCGCCGCCCTGAAGCCTGCAATCGTATCTGCCTCTCCAGTTTCCGCAATCCGCCCGGACAAGGCGGAAACCGGTGCCTCCGGCGGCTCGCCGCGATCGTCATGGGCGAAGGCATCACAGTGGGGGACCGTGACCTCCCCATAATCCCTGATGTTGTGCACCCACCGTTTCAGGAAACAGGTCCTGCCCATCCCCCACTTGCCATCAAGCACGACTGCCCGTAGTGGGGTCCCGACATCGTTCGGCAGGCGGGACAGGGATTGGCCGACAGCACCTCTGTTCAGAATGTCATCACCCTCCGGATCCGGCAGTACACGTTTCATCGCGTTTCCTCCCCATGGGGTTCAATCGGCAGATCAACCCCTGTGTCTGGCTTGCAGGCCTGTGGGGGGGATGCCAGGGTCCAGTGGCACGGGTCAGGAGATTGGAGAAGGGAAGATGAGGGTGTTCCATTGCACATCAAACAGACCGGCGTTTCTGCTCCTGGGTCTCTGGAAAAACTATGATCCCGGCGATGGCGAGGGGCATCACGAAGACCGTATTCTGGAAGGCGAGGGTGCACGGGCTGCCCGGCGAAACAACCTGGCATTGGCCAGTATTGTCGTCGCAGCCGGTCTGGCTGGTGCCGGGCCGCAGGATCTGGAGGTATTTGGCGTGAGGGCCGATGGGTCGCGGGCTGTGGTCATTGTCTCTGTCATGCTTGTTGCCTGTCATGTCTACTGGTACGTCATGCGCTGGCAGCATCTGTGCGACGGGGCAGAAATCCTGGTGTTTTCCATGAGTTTGAAACATGAACCCCTGTCCTTGTGGCAGGAGTCCCCAAGGCAGCTCCGGCAGAAATCGGCCGCACTGGTCGCCAATCGCGTTTGCTTCATTCTTGTCGCGATATCTGTGACACTATCAGCCTGGTGGGGAGTCGGCACGTTGTTGCCAAGTCCATGATCAGCGACCCGATCACCATACCGCAAGATGGCCGTTCCGGTGTGCAGGGTGTCAATCCGGGTGAGAGGAGCACGACAATCAGGATGTAAGTCCCTTGACGCTGCGACATGTTGCCTTGAATCCTGTCAAACACAACACGATCACCTTAGGCGCCGCCATATTTCCGAAAGCCAACTCAAAATCCATAAGATATGAGTTGACGGGCCTTGCGTCAGTTGCGCCCACCATGTCAACGGGGCGGGGTGGATGGGGTCCTTACCGATCCCGTCTACCCGGCCCCGGCACAGGAACAAAGATTGCAGATGATGTCCTTCATTGATGACCCCCGCGCCACTGCGAGGTGCAACGACCGGGGCGGCCTCCCCGCTGCGATCTGATCGGTCGGCTGCTCGATTGATCGGGGCCTCTTGGCTGATCGGTTGCCCAACCTGTCGATGACAATGGGGCCAGGCGGCAGCCACAGTCTCTGTAGCGACAAACCGGAGACTGCCATGCCGAAGAAATACCACCATCCGACCGAGTCCGAGCGATGCCAGATTCATGCTCTCAGGAAAAGCGGCTATACACAGGCCGCCATCGCCCGCGAACTCCACCGTCACCCGCGACCATCAGCCATGAGCTCTCCCGCAACAAAGGCGAGAAGGGCTATCGCCGCAAACGGACCCAATTCCTCTTGCCACTCCCAGAGATGTCGTTCGCGCGCTCGATGCACTGCATCTGCATGCGACACCTGTGCGGGATTAGGTCGACGCTGGTGATATGGCCTTCCTGCAGATGATTCGTGTGAAGCACCCCAAAGTTGTTCAAATGAATCGAAGGCCATGTCACGAGTCTCTCAAAACGGGGCAACAACAGACTGCTCTCGACCGGTGCATCGGGGGCAAAGACTGCTGGGCTGCCTGCAATCATGGGGGCTCAGGTGCTGTCAGATTGTCATTGACCCGGGCCCTTTCAAGCAATCTGCCCGGAATTCCTGTTCTGCACAGACGCGGGGATGAAGATCATTTTGCGGTCTTTCCAAAACAATGGCCCCATGCGGAGAGACGGAAATATTTGGATGAAGGGCGGTTTGCGAGCCGACATCACTTTCGTTCCCATGGCGATACCAAAGCGGCATCACTGCCCGCAACCGTCGGGCTGACTCTCCTCAAAAGCATCGGAAAATGCCTTGATCACGTATTTCGCAGCCCTGCGGGAACCGCATATATCGCCCAGTGTCGGTTTTGAGGTTCGATTGTGAGCGTAGTCATTGCGCCAGTCAAAAAGGTTCTTGCAACACTTTTTCATATCTTTCCGTAGCCGGTTTTCAATGCGCGACTGCTGTTCATTCAACAACCGATGAAAAATTGTAGACCTCCTTCCGGTGCCCGGGTCGGTCCAACCTGCCAGACCAAAGGACCGGGAATAACGATAGAGGTCATCAATGGCTATCCGTGAATTCATTCTTGAGAATTCGTTCTCAATGTATTTTTCAAACTTCGGATGATGGCAACCGGCAAATGCTATCAGCGTATCCCGCACAATGCTCTCATACGTCGCAACAATCGTCACCGCGAACATGCCGGCGAGTTCGTTCTGAAGAGTTCCTGTTGTTGACCCTGCGGTTGACACAATATTCTCCATTTCTTGCGCGAGACTGCGGATATGTTGAAAGTTCTGGACAAGAAACGTGTTCATTGAGCAAGGAGTATTTCCTGTGCTCGCGTCTTCCGGCGATTTACGTTTTCAGTGCTTGTTGTATTTGAGAAGATGCTTTCCCTGAACCCATCGTCCGCCAAAAGACGCTTGTAGCCATCCTCACCAATCGAAGTGCCTGCACCTCTCTCCATCAGGGTCACCATGACAGCTTCCATCGTCGCGGCGTTTAACAATCCTTTCGGGCGGAACGGTGACTTGAGCGATGTCGCGATCGCGTCCGAAACACGGCGAAATTCCCTACAGAACCTGTCCGCTTTTTCTGATTCGAATGAACGGTGCTGATGCATCTGGCGTGAAAGAAAGTCTTTCATCGGCGGTTTGTAATCCTGAATGCTTTCAAAAAGAGAGAACAAGCGCAGTATCAGCTCAATGTCTCGTTGTGTCGCATCTGCCTTGTCTTTCCCATAAATCATTCGCCAGCTATCAATCTTGTTCAGTTCTTCCAGTTTCTCCAGGATTCTGCCTCGATAGACGACATTTCTGATCTCTTGTGCATTGAGAGGCTGACCGCCGGTATTGAGTCGCTCGAAGATATGATAGACGCTTTCGGGATGCTCACTGTCTGGAGCAAGCTGTTTGACCGTGACACCGCGAAGACTTGAGTTTTTGAGCCTTCTTTTTGTTCGGCCATCAACATCGTCAAAGATTTTTCCTTCCAGATCTTTCCGTTGCTCCAGCCCAGTCAGCCGAAATCGTTTTCTTCTTCCTTGCCGATCATCCTGACCAAAGTAGCCTTCAAAGAAATAGTAAATCGAGGTTATTCTCTGTTGACCGTCGATGACCTCCAGTTCTCCACTGGGGTTTTCGTAGAAAAACACCTGAGGAACCGGCAAGCCAATGGCGAAGGATTCAATGAGTTTCGAGGATTTGCGAATATCCCAGACAAACTTGCGCTGGTAGGACGGAATGACAATGTCTCTTTCCTTGAATCTCTTCGCTAACAGCTCAAGTGTCCAGTCGCTTGCGGTGACAACAATATCGAATTCAATCGTTGAAGTTTCAGTCGAATCATCGACTTCATCATCAATATCTGCCGCAATCAGATTATCGGCCTGCATTGAACCACCCCATTTCCATTGAATGTGCGTCGGAATGCCGCCATCGGGCTATTACACTACAGATATTTCTGCCCCCTTCAAC
>JAPOSK010000239.1 GCA_026709725.1 Paracoccaceae bacterium
AGGTGACATCCCTTCGCCTCTGGCGCCGCCATCGGGATGCGTCTTCCGAACCCGCTGCCGCTATGCCCTGCACCGTTGCGCCGAGATCATCCCTGCGCTTGATCCTGTCCCCGCGCACGACCCCGCCCCCGAATACGGTGGGCACAGTGTGGCCTGTCTGCGATCATCGGAGGATCTGTGGTGATCCAGAGTTCATGATTCAGTATCAATGCAGGGGGCGGAAGCGCAATTTCTGCCTGCAGCCCTCCGACCTTTTGCCCCGATGGACCCTTGCCGGCTCCGGCGCAGCGCACAATGCACACACCATCCCGATGCCGGGAGGCTCATATGACGGACCCTGACTTCGCATGGCATCGCCAGCATGGTCTCAAACCCCTGATCAACGTTGCGGGGACCATGACCGGTCTCGGTGCGTCCATCACCACCCCATCCGTTGCCGCCGCAACGGCGGCGGCCATGGGGAATTTTGTATCAATTCACGAAGCCCAGAGATTGGCCAGCACGGTGATTCGGGAGGCGACCGGTGCCGAGGCGGGATTCCTGACTGCAAGCGCCAGCGCCGGGATAACCCTGTCTGTTGCTGCCTGCATGACAGGTCATGATCCAGCCCGTGTCGAGGCACTGCCCCATGACCCCGGCTTCCGTGATGAGGTGATTCTTCAGGCCGGCCATCTTTGCGGGTACGGCTCTTCCCTTGAACAAACCGTCCGGTTGACCGGAGCCCGGGTCCGGCGTGTTGGCCAGTCAACACTGTGCATGGACCATCATATCACAGGAGCGCTCTCGGAGAGAACCGCTGCCGCCGTCTACGTGATCTCACATCATGTCGTGCATTATGGACAATGCCCACTCGACCGCTATATTGATCTCGCCCATACATCCGGCATACCCGTCGTCGTTGATGCCGCATCGGAATATGACCTGCGTGGATTTCTGGCCCTCGGGGCCGATCTTGTGGTCTATTCCGGCCACAAGTTTCTCGGCGGTCCGACTTCCGGAATCATCGCCGGCCGTCGGGACCTGGTTCGCTCTGCCTATCTGCAGAATATGGGAATCGGTCGCGGCATGAAAATCGGCAAGGAGAGCATCTTTGGAGCGATTGCCGCCCTGCAGGAATGGCAGGGCCGTGATCATGCCGCCATCCGACGGGCCGAGGGTGCGGCATTGGCCATGTGGAAGGACGCTCTCGCTGATCTGCGCGGCATCAGGGCCCGTGCAGTTCCCGATCCAACCGGCAATCCACTCAGCCGCCTGCAGGTTGAGATTGATGCCAAAACATTCGGAGTGGACGCAGCGACCGTCGCCCGCATCCTCTCTGAGCACAATCCGGCAATTATCGTGCGCAATCACACGGTTGAACTGGGGTTTTTTCAACTGGATCCCTGCAATCTGCAACCCGGTCAGGACAGGATTGTCGCAAAGGCCCTGCATTCAATTCTCAGTCAACCCAACACATTTGAGAGCCGTCCCTCCGATCGTGATGTCGGTCGCAATGATAGTGTCAATGCCTGCATGGAGTGGTAACAGGCGGGTTCTGCCTGATCAGCCTTCCGGCTCTTGACGGGATTTGAATGCGGCATGGACAGTGTCCCAATCCGCCCTGGCAAGGGGGTCGCCCTTCCACTTCGGACGGTATGCCTGCCATGATATGCATTGCGCGGAATGGCCCATGCACCGGTCCCTCAAACCCCTCCTGTCCGATGGCGCAGGATGAGCGCCAATCGGTCGTTGCGCCGGCCACACGATCAGAGAGCGCCGGTGCACAGTTTCCGGACCCTGCCCGCAATACCGTTGAGCCCTGTCTCGGCAAGACCGGTCCTTCCGGATGAGAACACGGTCAGCGGGTTGCAGGCCGGGGCATTCGATTGGCCTGGGACTGGGCGCAAATGGTCCCGGCGGGACGCCTTCCTGAAAAAATCAGACCTGTTCAGGATCAGGGACATGCGCTGATGGGGCCTGGGAGGTTCGGGTTGGCAGCTGCATAAGACGGGGCACCGGGAGTCCGTTGCAGATTTGGGGGCCGGGACTCAGTCCCTGCGTCGTCCCTGTTGATAGATGATTGCTGCAACAACGATGACCAGACCCTGAACAATCAACTTGCCCGGCTGATCGACGCCGAACACTGTCAGGAGGTTGAGCACCATGATCAGCAGCACCGTTCCCAGCATTGTGCCGATCGCACCACCTGCCCCGCCACCGAAGACAGCACCACCAAGAATCACCGCTGCGATTGAACTCAGCACATAGTCCGCTCCAAGATTGAGTGCGCCGACACCAATCAGTCCTGAGAGCAGTATGCCGCCGATTGCAGCATAGAGCCCGCACATCGTATGCGATACGAACAGTGTCCACGTGATCGAGATCCCTGAATATCTCGCCGCTGACGGGTTGTCACCGGAAGCATGGATGTTCCGTCCGAGGACAAGCTTGCGCAGAATAAAGAAACTGATCATGCCCAATGCTATCCAAACCAGTGCCGAGACCGGAACAATGTCAATGCGTCCCCTGCCCAGCCACTTTATCAGTGCGGGCATTGCGTTTCCCGGAGCACCATTCGTCATGATGAATCCGGTCCCGGTAACCACCAGGGCGGTGGCGAGCGTGACGACAACGGATGATGCACGCAACAGTGTCACAAGAAGACCGTTCACAACACCGATGATGGTGCCTGCCGCCAATGCGGCTGCGATGACGGCAAATGCCGGAGACTCTCCCCAGAATGCATGCGAAACGACAAGATTGACAAATGCGATGTTGGCTCCGACAGAAAGATCCAGAGACCGGTTCACCACGACAAAGGTCTGGCCGAGCGCAACGATGCCCAAGGGTGCTGCCTGACGCAGCAGGATCATCATGAAGGGGAGCGAGAGGAACTGTGGATGGTGCAAAGCGGCGACAATCACGACCGCAATCAACCCCCAGAATGCCGGAGGAAGACTGGCAAGACGATGGAGAGTTGCCGCCACAGTCACAGGCCGACTTCACGTCGACGAAACAGGCTGACAGCCGCAATAAGCATGACACCCTTGAGGATGAACTGATAGAATGGAGAAATACCGGCCAGGTTCAGACCATTGTTGAGACATATGAGGATCAGGACCCCGGGGATTGTCCCGATCGGGCCGCCGATCCCGCCGGAGAGCAATGTGCCACCGAGAGCCGCACCCAGCACGCTGTCAAGGCCCAAAGTGCGCCCCACATTCGGGTCTCCTGATGCAAGTCGGCCTGTCAGGTAGGCAGCCGCCAGGGCTGCAGTCAGTGCACAAATCACATAGGTCGCGATCCGTATCCTGTCCGGGTTGATGCCAGAAAAGCGTGCACTCTGCGGATTCTGGCCAACCGCGTAGAGGTGTCCACCGAAAATTGTCAAATGCATCAGGTAAATTGCGGTGATGGCAGCAATCAGAATCCAGAAGAACCCGGCCGGAATCCCCAGGACGCTGAAGGATGCGGCCGCAATGAGGATATCCGGTGCGACACCCCCCGGTGTCGGTCGCAGGATGAGCGCAACCCCCTGCAGGATTGAGCTTGTGGCCAGGGTCATGATGATCGGATGCACGCCGAGTCGAACAATTCCTGCCCCGTTTACAAGGCCCGCGAGGACCGCTGTTGCAATCGCGAGGGGAATCTTGACTGCTGCGGGCAGATCAAGGACCAGGATTGCAGAACACAGGGAAATGACAGAACCAACAGACAGATCAAAGCCGGCGCCAAGCAGCACAAATGTTTGACCGATGGCAACCAGAAATAAGGGTGGCATCTGGCCCGCAAGATTGGAGAGATTTGTTGCCGAATAAAATGAACCCGGGATCGTGATGGCGAGAATTCCAAGAATCGCTGCAAGCGTTGCGTAAGACAGCAGGCAACCGCGCTGACGATACCAGACGGCATCTGTGCTGATGCCGACGAACGAAAACCGTCGAGGCTTCATATCGGGGTCATTGCGGTCATGCTGCCCACCCGGCAGCAACAGAGCCGGGTTGTGGAAG
>JAPOSK010000251.1 GCA_026709725.1 Paracoccaceae bacterium
GGTTGATCAGATGCCGGAGGAGAGAATGATCACATGATGCTGACCAGCCACACGAATCCTGATGCAATCGACTGGTCCTGCCTTGGACAGTGTCGTTTCCTCATCGTCGTTGCGGACTACAACAGAACCATCACTGACCATCTCCTCAAGGGCGCCCAGGACCGTCTCCATCAACGGGTTGATGCGCACATCACCGTCATTCAAATTGCCGGAGCACTTGAAATTCCGGCGGTCATACACCAGAGTTTTTCTCTCCATCCCTTTGACGGTTATCTGGCGCTGGGCTGCATCATACGCGGTGAGACGATCCACTTTGAGATTGTTGCCAATGAGTCAGCCCGCGGTCTGACCCTGCTGGGTCAAAAGGGAGCCCTGATTGCCAATGCAATTCTGGCAACAGAGACGATTGAACAGGCTGAGTTCCGGGCCGGCCCGACACAGGGAAATCGCGGTGGGGAGGCTGCTGATGCACTCCTGCGGCTCATGCTGGCCAGAAGATCACTGCTGGGTCCCGGTGACATGCCGGGTCAGACTGACAACGTTTCCCCGTGATTGATGGTGATCGGACATTGCAATCGGTCGGACAACCCATTTCAGGGCGACGCATGGCCATCGCCCGCCGGACTGCACGGCTTAATGCCGTCCAGGCTTTGTACCAGATGGAGATCACCGGTCAGGGCCTCGACTATATCCTCGACAACTTCACTCATGATGCCTCCCTCGGTGATGAAACCGAAGTGGCGGTCGAATGCGATCGGGCGCTTTTTCAAACTCTCGTTTCCGCTGCAATTGAGCGCCAGACCCAGACCGATCATATGACAGCTGCGGTCCTTCGCAGGGACTGGACGCTGGCTGGCATCAATCCAATCCTGCGCGCGATCTTTCGGACTGCAGGAGCCGAGCTGCAGAGCCCCGAACGCGAGCCCCGGATTGTCATTCGGGATTATCTTGATATTGCCAGCGCATTCTTTCCAAAGGGCAGGGAGGTCGGACTGGTCAACGGGATACTGGATACAATGGCCAAACGGATACGTCCCGACGCGTTTGCATCCCCCACATGAAGGTCTTATGATCCTGATTCTTTCATTCTCATCGCTCCTGCTTTCCGTCGTTCTGTTGCAGCTTGGATCAGGGGCACTCGGACCCTTCGATGTCATCTCGGGTCTGGCTCTCGGCTTTTCCGACCGGCAACTGGGTCTTCTGGGGTCTGCCCACTTTATCGGCTTCATCACAGGGTGCTGGTGGGGACCCCGTCTCATTGGCAGCGTGGGCCATTCACGCGCATTTGCCTGCTTTGCCGCCATTGGCACAATCGGGATTCTCCTGCACATGATGATTGTCGACCCCTGGGTCTGGGCACTTCTCAGGACCCTCTCCGGCCTCAGCATCGCGGGGTGCTTCACGGTCATTGAAGCCTGGATGCAGGCCAAGGTCAGCAATCAGAACCGCGGACGGGCACTCGGCATCTATCGAACCGTTGATCTTGCCGCCGGTGGATTGGCGCAACTCCTGATCACCTTTCTCATGCCTGCGCATTTCATTGCCTACAATATCCTGGCCATCATTTGCTGCGCCTCCCTGTTGCCCCTGATTGTCACCCGCCTGCCGCCACCTGTCACGCCCCAGCATTTGCGCCTGCAGCCGCTCCTGGCCCTGAAAATATCTCCAATGGCGACATCGGGGGTTCTGGTGGCCGGCGTTACAGCGGCAGGTTTTCGAATGGTGGGGCCACTTTATGGCGACCGGATCGGTCTTGATATCAGTGAGGTGGCAATCTTCCTGGCCTTCTACACTCTCGGCGGCGGGCTGGCACAGTATCCGGCCGGATGGCTGGCTGACAAGATCGACAGACGTCAGGTTCTGATCATCCTGTCATTTGCTTCCCTGTTGACCTGTGTGATGACCATGTTTGCTCCTCTCGACCGGATCTGGATTATCTACCTCTGCTCAACCCTGTTCGGTTTTGCCAGCTTTCCGATCTATTCCGTCGCAGCTGCACACGCGAATGATCATTCCACAATCGAGAAGATGGTTGAGTTGAGTGCCTCGCTGCTCTTTTACTTCTCCATCGGTGCCATCCTCAGCCCGTTTCTTCTGGCCCTTCTGATTGACCGATTTGGCCCCGCGAGCATGTTCTTCGGCATTGGTCTTGTCTATCTCACTCTGGCGGGGATCGGCGGGATCCGAATGATCATTGGTCGCGAAAAACACCATATCACCCCTTATGTCTACACGCCCCGAACCAGCTATTTCATCGGCCGTCTGCTGCGCTTCAAGCGGCGACCACGTGATGATTGACTCCCCATGCATCTGATCCATCGCGGTCGTCGACTCTGGCGCCTCTCAACGGCTTGTTGTAAGTCGGAATCTGCGGCAGTGGCAGGGTGACAACATGCAACGGGTCCTGATTACATCAGCACTTCCCTATATCAACGGAATCAAGCACCTCGGGAATCTGGTCGGCAGCCAGCTGCCCGCTGACCTCTATGCCCGCTATCTGCGGCAACGCGGTGTCGAGGTTATGTTCATCTGTGCAACTGACGAACATGGGACGCCCGCTGAATTGGCAGCCAGCAAGGCCGGGATGTCGGTTGAGGCCTACTGTGCAGATATGTACACGACCCAGAAAACCCTTGCTGAAGGCTTTTTGCTCTCCTTCGATTATTTTGGCCGCTCTTCAAGTCGGCGCAATCATGCCCTGACCCAGCATTTTGCTGCCCGCCTTGCGGACAATGATCTCATTGAAGAACGGGAGGATCGTCAAATCTACTCCGTGGCCGAAGAACGATTCCTCCCTGATCGGTATGTGCGTGGCACATGTCCGGCCTGCGGGTATGATCGTGCCCGGGGGGATCAATGCGAGAATTGTACCAAGCAGCTTGATCCCGAAGACCTGATCAACCCCATGTCCGAGGTCTCGGGCTCGACTGATCTCGAAATGCGCAAGACCCGACATCTCTATCTCCGTCAATCAGCCCTCCGGTCAGATCTGGACGCGTGGATCACGTCCCAGACCGACTGGCCGGTTCTCACAACATCCATCGCCCGCAAATGGCTGCATGACGGCGATGGGCTCCGGGATCGGGGCATCACCCGCGATCTGGACTGGGGCATTCCCGTGCGTCGTGGCAGCGATCCCTGGCCCGGCATGGAGAACAAGGTCTTCTATGTCTGGTTCGATGCCCCGATCGAATACATTGCGGCCACCGCCGAATGGGCGGATGCCAATGAGCTGGCGGATGCGGACTGGGAACGCTGGTGGCGGACAGATCGGGGGGCTGAAGATGTCCGCTATGTCCAGTTCATGGGCAAAGACAATGTGCCATTCCACACGCTCTCCTTTCCAACCACCCTTCTCGGGTCCGGTGAGCCATGGAAACTGGTGGACTACATCAAATCATTCAATTACCTGAACTATGATGGCGGCCAGTTCTCAACCAGTCTCAAGCGTGGCATCTTCATGGATCAGGCCCTTGATATCCTGCCCGCCGACTATTGGCGCTGGTGGCTGCTCTCGCATGCACCGGAGCATGCCGACAGCGAGTTCACCTGGGATAATTTTGCCGAAACCATCAACACCGATCTCGCCAATGTCCTCGGGAATTTTATCAGCCGCGTTGCCGGGTTCTGCCGGAACCATTTTGACAGCCGCGTGCCGCCTCAGGGCCAATGGGGCCCCGATGAACAGGGGGCCATCCGGCAGTTGCAACACGGCCTGCTGGACTATCAGAACAGCATGGAAGCGATCCAGGTCCGCAAGTCCGCCCAGAGACTGCGCCATCTCTGGACCATCGGCAATGAGTATATCCAGCACACAAAACCCTGGATTGCCATCAGGGATGACCCTGACCGGGCCGCGACCATCATTGCCTTTGCCCTTAACCTCGCCCGTTTCTACGGAGTGATCTCCACACCTTTCATTCCCGGCGCAGCCGGCAGGATCCTTGACGGTCTTGGCTGTAAGGCAGCGATTCCATGGCCAACCTCC
>JAPOSK010000558.1 GCA_026709725.1 Paracoccaceae bacterium
CAAGTTCCGGGTGGTTGCGGATTGCCTCGGAGATCGGGCAGAAGATAACGCCCGCCCTATCCAGCTCATCCTTGAAGGTCGTTCCCAGCGATACCGAGTCAAAGATGACATCCACAGCCACTTTCCGGGCATCAGCCGGTGTGCCCGCAGCACCCTCAACGCCGGCAAGAACCATCTGTTCACGCAGGGGGATACCGAGTTTTTCATAGGTTGCGATGAGTTTCGGGTCAACATCGTCAAGCGACTTTGGCCGCTCGCGCATACCCTTTGGCTTGGCGTAGTAATACTGATCCTGGTAGTCAATCCTGGGATAGTTGACCATGGCCCACTCAGGCTCCTGCATTCCCTCCCAGCGTGCAAAGGCTCTCAGTCGCCATTCGGTCATCCACTCAGGTTCATCGTTCTTGGATGAGATCAGTCTGACAATGTCACGGTTGATGCCCTTTGGACAAAATTCCGTCTCAATATCGGTCTCCCAACCGTGCTTGTAGCGCTCGCCGACGGCCCGCACCGTGGATACGGTCTCTGCGTCAACACCTTCACGGATCTCGATGTTATCCATCATGAACTCTCCAAAGTCAGGATGACCGTGCCCTGCCTGCCGAGGTCGCCCCACAGGATCTCAGTCATGCCGAAAGATCCCGAGACCACCCCGCACCGGCATGCTTCCTGTGCGCATGTCGCTCCGTTGGTGAGGTCATTCGATATCTTGATCAATTCCAAAGCCTACTTGGGTATTCGCGCCGCCTGTTGCAAGGCGTCTGTCAATGTTTTGCCTCGCAACTGATACCGCGCATCCCGATACGGGAGCCTGTATAGGTTCAGTCTCAAAAAAAACAACACCCCGATTATCAATGCTGCAATCTTTCCTCCCGCATCTCCGGTCGTTGATCCGGGCCTCCCTGATGCGCCACCCCTGCGGGATTCAGGGGGAGGCCCCTGCAGCCCCGGCTTCCTGCACACGGCGACGCGATTTCCGGCCCCATTCAGTCGCAAATGCTTCAAGCTGCGGCCAGATGATTCCGGGTCCCAGGGAGATCCGGACACTGCATTCTGCAATCTCGTCAGGAACCCGCATCGCCCTGAGTGCACTGCTTGGGGCAACCTTGCCGGATGCGCAGGCTGAGCCGGCCGATATGGCATAGCCGGCAAGATCCATCTCAATGACCTGCGTTGATCCCTTCCAGCCAGGCAGGGCAAAGCATGTCGTGTTGGGCAGTCTCTCCGGCCCCGCACCGATGAGCACAACCGTCCCTGCGACCTCCTGCAACAGGACTTCGAGTCGGTCCCGCAGGGCCTGAAGTTCCTGCCAGATGCCATCACGGACCTGGGCGGCGGCCATTCTTGATGCTGCGCCAAAACCGGCGATCCCGGCAATGTTTTCCGTTCCTGAGCGACGCCCAAACTCCTGCCCGCCACCCCTGATTCGGAAGTGACCGTCCTCATCAAGCTGGCCCACGATGGCACCCACGCCCTTCGGGCCGCCGATCTTGTGTGCCGAGAGCAGAAGCTGTGATGCGGCATCTCTTGCCGCCCTGAGGGGAATCTTGCCAAATGCCTGGGTCGCATCGGAAACGGCGATGCCGGATGGGAGCGTCTGCAGAACACCGGTTTCTCCGTTGGCTGCCTGAAGACAGCTTCTCGCAGGATCAGGAACGGTCACACGGCCAACGGTATCAACCGAAAGCGTTGTGTGTGTCCATGCGGAAATACAGTCGTGTTCAATTGCAGCAGACTGCAAGTCACGACCGGCAAGGGTCAGGGCCGCTGACTCAGTGGCACCGGATGTAAAGGTGACTTCCATCGGGTCAGCCCCGACCGCGTCAGCAAGATCCTGTCGGGCCTGATCGACAATGGCACGGGCCTGACGCCCTTCGGTATGGATTGATGAGGGATTTCCAACCGTATCCAGGGCATGATGGACCGCCGCCCTGGCGGCCGCTGCGAGAGGTGCTGTCGCATTCCAGTCCAGATAGATCCGATCGGGTGTCATTCATCCACAATCTTGAGAAGATTGGGAACGGCGGGACAGGGCGAAATGCCGTTCGTTACAATATCCAGCAGTGTAATATTGTGAAGATGGACATAGACCTGCGCCGAAAGACTTTCCCAGAGGCGATTGGCCAGCGATTGAGCCTGGCTGCCACTCATTGTGCCGGTCCGCTTGCCCAGCACCGGCTTCCCGATCGACTCATCGACAGCCAGAAGGATTTCGGAGATGTTGACATGCTCCGGCGGACGCGAGAGCCGGTAGCCTCCACGGGGTCCGCGCGATGATTCAACAATTCCTGTCCGCCGCAGTTTGACGAACAGCTGTTCGAGATATTGCTGGGAGATATTCTGCCGCTTGGCAATCTCCGAAAGGCGGACATAATCACTGCCGCCCTCCAGAACAAGATCCGAAAGCGCGACAACAGCATAGCGACCTTTGGTACTGAGCTTCATATGTACGACCAACCGGAATCCATCAGAACCATTGCAGAACTCACCGGATCTTTAGCATACGGGACTGGGCGGCACAAAGATATCCGTGCCCAATGGGAGCGATTCTCCCATGGCTGACTTTTAGCAAGGGTCATAATCCCCCGCAATTCGATCGAATATTCCATCCGGTCAGGGAGGCGGCAAGCGGGAAGAAACTCCGGCAGACACCGTTTCGCCCCGCCCCGCCGATTTGCATATTTATTTCCCGCCCCGGATCCCGTAACGGGACTCCGGGAGCCGAAAACATATTCAGGAGGAGCCCATGCCCGAACAGATGCTTTCAGGACCCGCCGGACGGCTGGAGGGCCGCTATCAGCAGATTGGATCGCGTGATGCTCCTGTCGCCATGTTTCTCCATCCCCATCCGCGTTACGGCGGGACAATGAACAACAAGGTCATCTACTACCTTTTCTACCATCTTCATGATCTGGGCTTTACAGTCCTGCGCTTCAACTTTCGGGGGGTTGGCCGGTCACAGGGAGAAAGCCTGGACGAAATCGGTGAACTTTCGGATGCCACAGTGGTCCTTGACTGGCTCTACTCCCGTCATCCTCACTGCCGCAAGTGCTGGATCGTCGGTTTCTCGTTCGGCGCCTATATCGGCATGCAACTCATGATGCGGCGTCCGGAGATCACGGAGTTCGTGTCAATCGCGCCACCGGTCGAGATGTTTGATTTCAGCTTTCTGGCGCCATGCACATCACCCGGACTGATTGTTCACGGCGGGAAAGACCGCGTTGCCAACCCCGAGAAGGTCGCAAAACTGGCAGAAAAGCTCATTGCCCAGGACAACTCGGATATCGTCCACCATACTGTCGCCGGTGCCGGTCATTTTTTCGAGGGTGAGCATATGGAGCATCTCAAGGCGGTTGTCGGTGACTATGCCAGACAGCGGGGGGCCGTCGACTGATCCATCACGCCCGGTCCTGAAGTTCAGTTGACGGGTTTTGCGGCGGCGGGCCGTAGATCGCGTATGCCCGGTTCTCAAAAGAACGGACAATGCGTTGCATGGCTTCAGCAAAGACGACGGAGACGAGGGACCGAAGGACGCGGGACCTGAACTCATAGTCGATTTTGAACCGGACATTGCAGCCGCTGGCCTCGGGGGCAAATTCCCATGAACTGTCCATATGCGACATGGGGCCATCGAGATACGCAATGGAAATCCATTCCTTGCCGTGATGCAGTGTGGCCCGCGAACGGAACCGTTCCCTGTGGACCTTGAATGAGATCACCAGATCGGCATCGACAAGATCGCAGGTGTCCATCGTCGTGCGCGAGTGAATGCAGGCACTGCTGCACCAGGGCAGGAACCGGGGGTAGGACTCGATGTCTGCAACGAGATCAAACATCTGCCCGGCTGTATGCGGCAGGGACCGCGATTCCGAATGTCTTGCCATGGCCTTCTCAACTGGCCCCTTTGCTGGCAGGCCGCCGGCACGCCACGGGACGCGTGCATGCAATGACGGGGCAGATGCGCATGCTGGCTGTTCCGATCA
>JAPOSK010000482.1 GCA_026709725.1 Paracoccaceae bacterium
CCCATGCCCGTCGCCTGTAGCCGTGCTGGCTGCCATAGGCTGTGGCTGCTGTCCGCAGTGCCTTGCGCCGGATCACGCTCAGCGCCCCATCCGGTTCGGCTCTCTGCCGCTGGAAGCCTGTCACATCCGGTGTGTGCGGAGGCTCCACCCCGGTATTCAGTACGGGTTCCTGTCCAATCATATGCGGCCGGTCGTGATCAGGTTCCGGCTGCGGACCCTGGCTGCATCCGCTTGCAAGCCCAAGGAGCAGACACACACTGCCCTGCAGTGCAAGATGACGATCATGCCGCATCAGACAAGGCGGCAGGCGGTTCCCGGCCAACGGAACACCCTGTCGACCAGAGTGGATGAGCAGTCTGTCTGTGGCATGGCTTCGCTCTCATTGTGCCTGATAGGAAATCTCGATCTGGCGGGCATCATGATCAAGATGGATCCTTGCGCTGGACCCCGCTGCATCATTGGCAAGCGCAACGAGGCGGCTGAGGTTGATTGCATCACTCTTCAGTCCGACAAGGACAGGTGAGGCTGGTGGCCCGCTCACCACATCATAGGCAAAATAGCGCCCGGCGCTCTCAATCAGCCCGAACAGGGGTCCGGCCCAGTCAACGCTGATTGCTGCCGTGCGATCCTGCATGACGACCCGAGGGGATCGAGTCGTTTCATCAGGGTCTGGCCCCTCAGCATTGAGGGACTTGTCAGCGGTCGGGGCATCTTCAGCAGCCATTGTGTAGATGGCTGGCAGGGGTCGGGTTTCGTGAGCTGTGGCAACCTCTGCCATGGCATCGGCGAGCAGATAGGCGACAGGATCATGGGTCTCCGGGTCCAGCGAAGGTGCCGTGCAGCCAGCCATGAGAAGGCCCGTGGTGAGCACGATGGGGGGCAGGGATGATGTCATGTGTCCGCAGGTCATGGCGGGTTCCTAACCCGCATCCCTGAAACCCCGGACTCCGATTGTGGATTGCCGGTTGGAAGCTTGTGGAGAATCATGAACGGCCACGGCGGGGGATGGAGAGCGGCGGGGTGACCGGGTGAATGCGTTTTTGGTGATTCCGGGGCAGAATGAGAGGGGTTTGCGGTGGAGTCGGCCCTGGATGTTGCCCACGATATGCGCTTGAGTCCGCCGGAAATGTCACGCAGTGATGGATCTGCACTGTCTCCGGGAAGCCGGTGACCCCGTGCCGGTCACACCCGGAGAGCGATGGGAGGAGTGGATTCGGGGAGCAGGCACTGGGCCCATGATTTGAATTAAAAACATACTTTCATTATACACAATCTTGATTTAACGAACATATATGCCTATAATGGCTTCAATGTCCGGATTTAGTCGAATAAGTTACGAATATCGTATGAAACAGGAATCGTTCACTCTTCCCCTGCTTCCCGGATGCCGTCGGCGTGTCAGGGACCGAATTCAGGGTGATCAACAGGACGCCCGGATGCTCACAGCGACAGTCGGTGGGGAATTGTCCGGAAGACCGTTCTTCGTGCCCCGGATGCCGCTCACCCTCCCCATGCCCTCATATGCAGGGCTTTGTGGTTGGGAGATTCGGGATGCAGGACTGTCCCGTGTGATCCCGAAGACCGGGCCGATGCATGCCCTGCTGCGTTCAGTTATGGCCGGCGTATCCGGGCGCAATCCGGTCTGGAGCGGGTTCTGGCTGAGGATGCCGGACCCGGGCGCGCCCGGTTTGGGGTGGCCCCGGGCCGGACTCATCGGGAGCAGCGGGTCAGGTCACGAATGGAATTCCCGGGGTTCTCCGCAAACACGATGGCACCGGAGTCGATTCCGGGCGATCCATCACCAGGCAGCCGGTATTCCTGCCGGCATTTTGCATGCAGTGTGAGGAGACAATCAATGGTGACGGAGCATCCTTCTGCAGCAGCTGTCACAAAAACCCTGCGACCCTACAGACAGCGGATTGAACATATCTTTCGTGCCCATGACATGCGTTCGGTCGCAACCGGTTGCCCAAGAAACTGCAGGACACTGCTTGATCAGCTCGCATTGCGGGCCAGGGTGGGATCATGCAGAACCTACAACAGGGATCATCGTGCCTTGCAGGCGATGACCACAGCACTCCTTGGGGCAGGACAGCCATGTGAGCGGGATGGACGCTTCCTGCGACCAATGGAATGTCTGCCGACGTCATTCCTGGTACCGGGGTGGTTCCTGCTGCAGGCTCGTGAATCCGTCGCAGAACTTGACGGTCTGCTGGCCAGTGCCAGTTATGCCGGAATGGTGGAGAGGGCCGAGGGTCTGGTTTGCGAACTCTCCGACCGTGTCTCCCGGCAGCCTGTTTTGCAGGAAGCGGGTGCTCATCTGGCACTCATGGCCGGATTGCCCGTATTCTCACATCGTTCTGTGTCCGGTCCGACCATCAAACAGTCCTGGATTCCGATCAATCGGAGCAGTCTTGAGAGGCTCCTCGCCGCCCTGCCCCCGGGGACAGAAGAGGACGGATTTCTCAAACTGATCTGTTCCGATATGCCGACACCGGGTTTTGTGCGGTTCATGGCGCGCAGTGCGTGGCTGACGGGAATGCGCGCAGGAGAGATGTTCGGCTGTCGGCTTTTTCAGGTGCAGGAGAACAGGAGAGATGCCACTTCGGATCACCCGGCATCAATGCGGGAGTTTCCGGCAATTGGATGTACGGATCCGGCCCGGGATCTGGCTCTGGCCCGGCGCGGGATTGCGGCCGGCGAGACAGCACTCCTGACCATTCGGACATCCAAGACCCGTTGTGGATCCGCCCGGATTGACAACCGGATGCGAACCCAAAGGCTTGATGGGATCAGTGCGGATGATCTGACATGTTTATGGATGACGGCCCAGCTCCGATCCCTGATGCTGACTCAGGTCCGGAAGCGCTCACTGGGCAAGTATTGCAGCCGACTCCTAGGCCAGGCTTCCGAATCTGTCTTCCCTGACCGCGAACACAGGATCACGCTCCATATCCTGCGCCATGCCTTTGTCGATGCCTGTCGATCCCTCATGAGGCTTGATGCCGTGGCGGCATTGACAGGGCACACATCCGCTGTCAGTGCCAGACATTATGGAGGCAGGTACACCCGCTACTCCCGCTACCGCAAGGGGACACGCTGGTTGCCGAGGCCCGATCCTGCTTACCTGCAGCAAATCCAGGCAGCATGGGACAGGACCCCGCATCCGCCCGCATCCGAAGCGGAAATTGATCCCCCAGCGGCAAATGATCCCCCCAGCGGCAATCGGGGCCAGTGTGGGCTGCAAGATGCAGCCGGTGCCCCAATGACCCGGTCTGCGGGAAGAGGCGGGTCTGGTTGCCGGATCGGGATCGGGACGATCATGCCGATGACGATTGGGATGATCGGGCTGTTGGGGATGACTGATGTGCGGGCGTTGGGGCAGGAGCACCAACACTTTCCAATTGCTGGTGAGGTGATCGACCATGTCGTGCTGGCATGGCCGTTTCTTGATGTTTACGTCGAACAGCTGGCCAGCCTGACCGATACCGATGCGATTGCCGTTGAGGTTTTTGCGGAAATCACCGGAACGGTGTCAGGCGCCCTGTCCGGTCTCAGGGCACACAGCGGCCATGTTGCGCTTGTCCGCGCCGGGGGATCGGGTCATCTTTATCGTCTGGTTGCAGATGACATTCTGGTTGCGTGTGGAAAATCCACTCTTTGTCGTGCTGATCAGCAGGCAGGGTCTGTCTTTCTTGAGATCCATAATCTGACTCTTACGCATCTCCCGCCTGATGGCAGTCCGGATGATGGCACGCATCCTGCATTGCAGATTGCCGGAGAAGGCGTGTTCCATCCGGGGCGAGTGCTGCCCGTGCGAGGAGTTGGGATGACGGATGAGCGCGGAGGCGTGTCGCCACCGATTGAATTTGTGTTCCGCTTACGGGTGATTGCCGGGGGGTTTGTGGTCAATCTTGCAATTGGACCCCATGGGCTTGGACCCTGGGCAGAGCTGGCTGAAGACTGGCTGCAGTC
>JAPOSK010000449.1 GCA_026709725.1 Paracoccaceae bacterium
CTGTAAAACTACTGGCGGGGGACAGTCCCAAACGGGCATGCCCGTTTTGGCGCCACGCCATCCGCCATCGACGGGCGACATGTTGCGAAAGGTTCACAGGTTCTTGTGATGTATATGGCAATGAAACATCTTGCGACCCTGGTTGACAATCTTATGCTGCACGGTCGGCCTGGTGATGAAACGCTTGCGATCGCCTGCAATCTGACCCTCCCTGATCAGATGATTCTTCTGACCACGCTGGAGAAGTCGGTTTCCGCTGTTGTCCGCCATGACCTCAGGGCGCCGGCCGTGATTTGCATCGGGGCAAATGTGTCCCTGGCACACGAAATCTACCGGGGACTCCATGACCCGATCGGAACCTTTGCGATTGATGCGCACCCGTCCGGGTCCGATCATGACTGAGGCATCGCTGCGCGCCCTTGTTCTTGCATCGCCGACATCGGCAGCGGGCAAAACAACCCTGACCCTGTCCCTCCTGCGCGCGCTCTCCCGCCAGCACGGCGGTATCCTGGCCGGAAAAAGCGGGCCTGACTATATCGACTCCACGTATCATGAACGGGCAACCGGCAATCCATCATTGACATTTGATGCCTGGGCCATGTCCGATGATCACCTGTCTGATCAACTTCGCCTGATCAAGGCCCACAATGCCCGCGCGTTCCTCATTGAAGGTGCGATGGGAATCTTTGACGGGGGCGGTCTTGCTGGACGGGGATCAACAGCTGAACTTGCAACCCGGCTGGGCCTGCCGGTGATCCTGATCATCGATGCTGCCCGTCTGGCACATACGGCACCACTTTATCATCTTGGGATTCGGGCCATGAACCCCGGTCTGGATGTCGCCGGAGTCATTGCCAACCGCGTTGGCTCGGCACGCCATCTTGAAATCCTCCGGAAGGCGATTGAAGCGACCGGGATGCCGTTGCTTGGCAGCATGCCGCGCATGAACGATGCCACCCTGCCATCACGCCATCTTGGCCTTGTTCTCGCCGGTGAGCACACCGATCTTGATTCCCTGCTCGACAGACTGGCTGATCAGGCGGAGCGGTCGCTGGATCTTGAGCGAATATGGGATCTCATGAAACCGCCGGCGCTCGCTGCGTCCGAAGGGCAGGCTGTACGCATCACCCCTCCCGGCCAGATCATTGCTGTTGCCCGTGACGATGCTTTTGCGTTCCTCTATCGTCACATCATCGAATCCTGGAGACAGCAGGGTGCCGAGATCCGCTTCTTTGCCCCGCTTGCCGATGCAGCCCCTCCTGCTGATGCTGATGCAGTTTATTTACCGGGAGGTTATCCGGAACTCCATGCCGGTCACCTCGCCAATGCCGGCACATTCCGGACCGGCATGACCGCTGCCCGTGATCGTGGAGCGATGATCTACGGGGAATGCGGCGGCTACATGGCTCTCGGGCAGGGCATGACAACCAGGGATGGATACTTCCCCATGCTGGGGTTTCTGCCTCATGAAACGGATATGAGCGAGCCGGTGCTGCATCTCGGTTATCGTCTGCTGCGTGCCAGGCGGGGACCCTTTCAGGGATGCTTTGCCGGGCATGAGTTTCACTATGCCAGTGAAAGGGTCCGCGCCAGTGCGTCTCACCTCTTTACAGCAACGGACGCCGATGATGGCAACCCGCGTGATATCGGTGCCGTGACTGGAAAGGTGGCCGGATCCTTTGCCCATCTGATCTGCCTGCGACCGGAATAGGCAAGGGGGCGGGTCATGATTTCCGCGGCCCGGATTTCGGTGGCCGCAGGATGTAGTGGTGGTCCGGATCGTAGAGTCTGCTGTCCTTGCCTGAATGGGTCTTCAGCGCCGGGCCAATGATGATCAGTGCAGTCCGCGTGATCCTGGCACGGCGGACTTCCTGATGCAGTCTGCCGAGTGTGCTGCGAATCATTCTCTGGTCGGGCCAGCTGACCCGATAGGCAATGACGACCGGGCATTCCGGACCGTAGATGGGCATGAGCTCACGTTCGATCTGCCGCGTATTGCGGGCCGAGAGGTGAATAACCATTGTGCGACCGGGTGCGGCGAGTTCGGTGAGTGATTCTCCAGGTGGCATTGCCGTCGCCTTCCGGGCTGTCCGGGTCAGCACAACTGACTGGGCAAGTGTCGGAATCGTCAGCTCATTGCCAAGAGCAGCGGCGGTGGCAGCGAAAGCCGGAACGCCGGGGACAATCTGATAGGTGATGCCAAGAGCATCAAGACGTCGGATTTGCTCGTTGATTGCACCATAGAGTGAAGGGTCACCGGAATGGACACGTGCAACATCCTGCGATGCGGCATGGGCCTTGCGGATCAGGCTGATGATCTCGTCAAGTGTCAGGGGCGCTGTGTCAACAACTGCGGCACCGTCCGGGGCCGAGGAGACGAGTTCACCCGGAACAAGCGAGCCGGCATAGAGGCACACCGGACATGTTCGGATGAGATTTTGTCCCCGGACTGTAATCAGATCGGGGCTGCCCGGGCCGGCCCCGATAAAATAGACCGTCATGACGGATTCCCGCCGGCTGCCCTTGCCCCTCTGCCGGGGTCTGTATAGCCTCTGGGTGTATAGACAACACGTGTGCCGGGACCCATTTCAAAGCTGCGGCTCTGGCTGTTTCCGATGATCAGCGTCGTTACCATATCAGCTGATGAGACTGGCACCGTCGCAAGCGTCGCCACGGTGGAAGATTCGCCGATTCGCCCGACATTGCGGGCAATCAGCACGGGTGTTGTCGGCGATCGATACTGCCGGACGATCTCCAGAGCCTGATAGATCAGTTTTTTGCGTTCATGTGAGGCAGGATTGTAGAGCGCAATGACAAAATCTCCCTCAGCTGCAGCCTGCAAGCGCTCAAGGATCTTTTCGGCCGGTGTCATCAGGTCCGAAAGCGATACCACGGCAAAATCATGGCCAAGGACTGCACCGGCCCTGGCCGATGCTGTCTGCATGGCGCTCACGCCAGGCAGGCAATGGATTGCAATCCGGTGTGCGGCGGCAGGCAGGCTGTCTCCATCCTGATCAAGGATCTCAAAAACCGGAGCGGCCATGGCATAGATCCCGCTGTCACCGGAGCAGATGAGTGCGACGCTGGTGCCGGCAGCAGCCGTCTCGATTGCATAGCGGCACCGATCGATTTCCTCGCCAAGAGGAAACGCGCGCACTTCCTGATGACCCAGAAGAGGTTTGACAAGATCAAGATAGCCGCCATACCCCACCACATGGTCCGCAGTGAGGATTGCATTTGTGGCTTCAACTGTCCGGCCCGCGGCATGACCGGGACCGATGCCGATAATGTTCAGGAGGCCACGCAGTCGGCCCGGGTTGCCCGGTGCGGCACCCTGGCGGGCAATTGCGCAGGTTGCGTTGCCCGATTTGCGCTTTTCGACAATGAGTTCGCCATCAGGACCGGCAGCAAGCAGGGCTGCAGCTTCCGCGACTCCGGGAGTGCCGATGGCGGCCTGGACGTCCGGGGACGGGTTTTTCAGGCGATGACGAACGGTGTTGAGCGTATCAATTGAATAATACCGGACGGGAAGATCCAGGGCCCGTGCAAGGGCAGCAACGGCATCCTCATCAGCCTTGACGAGCGCTGTGTAGAGCCCCGTGATCGATTCGGTGGCAATACCGGCGTCGGCAAGCGTTGATCCGACAAGTCCGATGAGGTCTTCTGCCGGGCAATTGCGTGAACATCCGATACCGACAACCAGATCCTGTCGGCGGTAGATGAGATGGGTCCCACCCGACGAAACAACCAGGGGGTCCTTGTGCAGGGTCCGGGGTGCAAGTCTGACATTCTTCTGCTCAAGCAGCGGCTCAAGCCATGGATCAGCAAGGGACAGGGTCACGGGTTCGCCCGACAGGAGGGCCATCGTCAATGATTTGATCGGGGCAGGCCGAACCAGTTTCCATCCTGCCGGTGGCTGGTCAAGTGCAATACCGAATGCAAGCTCCCTTGCGGTCGTGATTGCACCCAG
>JAPOSK010000054.1 GCA_026709725.1 Paracoccaceae bacterium
GTGACAGCCAGAGCCTGGGCGGCAAAAGCCTCATTGGACTCGATGACATCGTAGTCATCTGCCGACGTTCCTGTCGATTTGAGGAGTTTCCCGACCGCCGGAATCGGTCCTGCTCCCATGATCGCCGGATCGATTCCGGCATGCGCATAGCCGATGATTTTCGCTTGCGGTCTGCAGTTGGCCTCCTGTGCCGCTGATGCTGTGGCCAGGACGACCGCCGCCGCCCCATCATTGATGCCCGATGCGTTGCCAGCGGTGACTGTGCCATCCTTGCGGAAGACGGCGCGCAATCCCGCAAGACTCTCAAGGGTGGTGGCCTTGGGATACTCATCGGTGGCAAATTCATGCGTCTGGCGCCTGATTGTGATCCTGACCGGGACAATCTGATCGTCGAAGTATCCTGCCCTGATGGCATTCAGGGCCCGTTCCTGACTTGTCACGGCAAAGCTGTCCTGTGCTGCACGATCAATCCCGTACCGGTCGGCAACATTCTCCGCCGTCACGCCCATATGACCGGTTCCGAACGGGCAGGTCAGGGCACCAATCATCATATCTGTCATGGCCGTGTCGCCCATTTTCTGGCCCCAGCGACTGGCAGCGATTGTATGGGGTGCCCGGCTCATGTTTTCGGAACCGCCCGCCAGACCAAATGCTGCGTCGCCAAGTTGCAGTGACTGAATGACTGAGACAATCGACTGCATGCCACTGCCGCAGAGGCGATTCACATTCATGGCTGGAACAGTCTCAGGGATGCCGGCTTCCACAGCTGCAATCCGGGAGAGATACATATCCCGTGGTTCTGTGTTGATGACATGGCCAAAGACCACATGACCAATCTGTTCCGGGGTGACCCCGGACCGCTCCAGGGCGGCCCGGGCGACGATTGCACCAAGTTCAGTTGGTGGAACCCCGGCAAGCGAGCCGCCGAATGAACCAATGGCGGTGCGGGCACCGCCAAGAATAACGATATCGTCCATGATTATGCGCCTTTCCTGCAATTGTCCGGGTGTGCGGCCCTGAACGCATCAAGCGATTCAAGATCCGCGGCGATTCTGCGAATTTCCGGATAGGGATCAAGGGATATATCCCACCTCTCAGCGTTGTAGAGTTGGGGAACGAGGCAGATGTCCGCCATTGTGATTGTGTTTCCGTGACAAAAACGACCGGTTGCCTCATCGGCAAGGAGTTCCTCAAAGGCTGCCAGCCCGCGGGGAATAAACTGATGCATCCAATCGGTCAATGCGATCATGCCATCCGACTTTCTGGTGGCATACTGACTGACTGACAGGTTGCATACCGGGTGGATATCCATTGCGATGATGTGGGAAAGACGACGGACGCGATATTTTTCCATGCGGATACCCGGAAGGCAGACCAGATGTCCTGCATCATGCAGATATTCAATGGTGGCCAGTGATTGGGCCAGTCGTTTGCCGTCGATTTCAAGGACCGGCACAAGCCCCTGTGGGTTGATGGACCGGTAATCCGGCAGATTCTGGGCACCTGCCACAAGATCAATCGGGCTTGATTGATAGGAAATGCCAGCGAGGTTGAGGGCAATCCGGATTCGGTATGAGGCCGATGAACGCCAGTAATCGTACAGTTGCGCCTGTGCCATCATCCTGCTCTTCGCGTAACGTCAATTTGTCCGGGTCGATCCCCGTCTCCTATGTGCAAACCAAAATAAACAGTTGCAAGCGGACGGGTTCTCGGCCATCCTTGACCAAGGGTTTCGAGTGGGGAGATTGGCATGACCCTGACAGCCGGTGATTGTTCTGTGCCAATGGCCGAACCCCAGGAGAGCACGGGCTTCATGCCGGGCTTTGGGAATGATTTCGAAACCGAGGCCATAACGGGTGCGCTGCCACAGGGTCAGAACAGCCCGCAGCACTGTGCGTATGGCCTCTATGCCGAGCAGCTTTCCGGGACACCCTTCACAGCGCCGCGGGGGCAGAATGAACGCACCTGGTGTTACCGCATCCGCCCTTCGGTGCGCCACACCGGCAGGTTCTGCCGGATTGAATTGCCCTACTGGCAGACGGCGCCCCATATCGTTCCCGACCTTGTCTCACTGGGCCAGTATCGCTGGGATCCGCTCCCCGTCCCACCTGACCCGATGACGTTCTTGCAGGGCGTCCGAACCATGACGACTGCCGGTGATGTGAACACGCAGACAGGAATGGCGGCCCATATCTACACCGTGACAGCCTCGATGGTCGATGAATATTTTTACAGTGCGGATTCCGAGCTGCTGGTCGTGCCACAGGAAGGCCGGCTTCGGTTTCGCACCGAACTTGGAATCATTGACATCGAACCCCAGGAGATTGCCATTATCCCCCGCGGCATTCTGTTCACCGTTGCGTTGCTCGACGGTCCGGCCCGCGGCTTCATCTGCGAAAACTACGGTGCGAAGTTCACTCTGCCTGACCGTGGTCCGATTGGTGCCAATTGCCTTGCCAATCCTCGCGATTTCAAGACTCCGGTGGCGGCGTTTGCCGATCATGAGGTCCCTTCACGCGTTGTGGTCAAATGGTGTGGCGGTTTCCATGTCACCGAGATTGACCATGCCCCCCTTGATGTGGTTGCGTGGCACGGCAATTATGCACCCTGCAAATATGATCTTCGGACCTTTTCCCCCGTGGGAGCTGTGCTCTTTGACCATCCCGATCCCTCAATCTACACCGTTCTCACCGCACCATCGGGATTTGCCGGTACGGCCAATGTCGATTTCATTCTCTTTCGGGAGCGCTGGTCGGTCGCCGAGCACACGTTTCGTCCACCGTGGTACCACAAGAACATCATGTCTGAACTTATGGGCAACATCCATGGGATTTATGATGCCAAACCCGAAGGATTCCTGCCGGGCGGGCTCAGCCTGCACAACATGATGCTGCCGCATGGACCTGACCGGTCCGCCTTCGATGCCGCAAACTCCGGCACCCTCGCACCGGAGCGAATGCCGGATGCGATGAGTTTCATGTTCGAGACCCGCTTCCCCCAGCACCTGACTGAGTTTGCTGCCCGGGAAGCCCCCTTGCAGGACGATTATGTTTCGTGTTGGACGGGACTTGAGAAGATGTTTCGGGAACCATCCCGGGACTGATGCAAATACGGCCGGGTGATCAGGGACAGTATGCGACTTGCGACAGTCAGGAATGGGACACGGGATGGGCAGTTGGTGGTGGTCTCTCCCGATCTTTCCAGAATGCGTTCCGCCGAGCCAATCGCACCCACCCTGCAATCGGCTCTGGAGAGATGGGACACGGTTGCGCCGCAACTTGAGAGCCATGCAGCATCAATGACCACAGACAACACCCGGCCGTTTGATCCCGCCGGGGCCCTGTCACCCCTGCCACGCGCATACCAGTGGGCTGACGGGTCCGCGTATCTCAATCATGTCGAACTCGTTCGCAAGGCTCGTGGGGCCGAGGTTCCTGAACAGTTTCTCACCGACCCCCTGATGTATCAGGGCGGTTCAGATTCGTTTCTGGCACCCACCGAACCCATCGCTGTCGCAGATGAGGCCTGGGGGGTTGATATGGAGGCCGAGATCGCTGTCATCGTTGACGATGTCCCGATGGGCATCACCCCGGGTGCCGCCCGCAACCACATCAAGCTTCTCGTACTGGTCAATGATGTCAGCCTGCGCAATCTCATACCCGGCGAACTCGGCAAGGGCTTTGGCTTCTTCCAGTCCAAGCCGTCCTCGGCCTTTTCGCCGCTTGCCGTGACTCCGGCAGCACTCGGTGACGCCTGGGATGATCTCAAATGCCATCGACCGCTCTCGGTGGATCTGAACGGCAAACCCTTTGGACGGGCCAATGCCGGCGTTGACATGACCTTTGACTTTGCCGAACTGATCGCGCACGCGGCCAAAACGCGGCATCTGACAGCAGGCACCATCATCGGCTCGGGAACAGTCTCGAATCAATCGAATGGCGGACCGGGGGTGCCAATTGAG
>JAPOSK010000073.1:0-605 GCA_026709725.1 Paracoccaceae bacterium
GGCGCAGGGGCCGGGATCAGGAACAGGACGGAGACATGATGAACACGATTCGAAGTAATCCAAAGGTGCGGCTCAATCGCTTCCTGAATGATGACGGTCACTGTCTGGATGTCGCCATTGATCACGGCTTCTTCAATGAGCCGGGATTTCTGGCCGGGATCGAGGATATGCGGGATGCTGTCACCGGGATTGCCGCAGCAGGGCCGGATGCCATCCAGCTGTCACCCGGCATGGCACCCCTGTTGCAGACTATTCCAGGGCCGAACAAGCCTTCGCTGGTTCTGCGCTGCGATATTGCCAATGTCTACGCCAGGGACCTGCCCCGTCATCTCTTCAGCGTCATGATCGATCAGGCGGTGGCGCAGGCGGTGGCACTTGATGCCGCCTGCCTGTGCATCAACCTTCTGTCACTCCCCGGTCAGCCTGAGGTGCACCGGGCCTGCATCGAGAATATCTGCCGGCTCAAACCCGAGGCGGATGCAGCCGGGATGCCGCTGATGATTGAACCGCTCGTCATGTGCGACAATACCGAAGCGGGCGGCTACATGGTGAATGGCGATCTGGACCTTGTGCGGACATTGGTGCGGCAGGCTGTGGAGCTGGGA
>JAPOSK010000073.1:615-4004 GCA_026709725.1 Paracoccaceae bacterium
GCTTCCGGAAGACCTGCATGTGAGCTGGGAGCCGATGTGGTCAAGGCCGACCCGACCGACACGGTTGCGGATTATCACAAGGTTGTGGAAGCGGCAGCGGGTGTGCCGATTCTGGTGCGCGGTGGCGGCAAGGTGCCGGATCGGGAAATTCTGGAGCGGACGGCGGCGATCATGGAGCAGGGTGCGAGCGGGATCGTCTATGGTCGCAACATCATCCAGCATGAGAAACCCGCCGCGATCACCCGTGCGTTGATGGCGGTTGTCCATGAGGGTCTTGCACCCGACAAGGCCCTCGCTCTCCTCGCATGACCCGTGTTCGTTTCGGCATTATTGGCGGTGGTCTCATGGGCCGGGAAATCGCTTCGGCAACGGCCCGATGGATGCATATTGATGCCCCCTTCGCCCGACCGGAAATCACGGCCGTCTGTGATGTTGATGCCGGTGCACGGGCGTGGTTCAGGGACAACATACCGAGCTGTGGGTATGCGACAGATGACATTGCCGACCTCTTGGGTCGCGATGAGATCGACGGCATCTACTGTGCCGTCCCTCACCATCTTCACGAGACGATCTACCTCCAGATCCTTGAGGCCGGCAAGCACCTTCTGGGCGAAAAACCATTCGGAATTGACCAGGCGGCCAATGACCGGATCCTGGCGGCTGCGAGGGCCCGACCGGATCTCCTGGCGCGCTCTCCCTGGGAGTTCCCTTTCTTCCGGGGGGCCGGGTCTCACATTGATCCTCGGAATTTCCATTCTATCCCGGGGCACAGGCTGTCATTGATGCTGTCGAAAGCGGTTCGATCGGTCAGGTGATTTCCGTCCGCTGTCGTTTCCTGCATGCCAGTGATCTTGACATGAACAAGCCCATCAACTGGAAACGGACCAGGGAGCGGAATGGCGACTACGGCTGTCTTGGCGATCTCGGCCTGCATGTGATGCATCTGCCGCTGCGGTTCGGCTGGGAGCCCACCAGAATCATGGCCCAGCTCAGCAACATTGTGCGTGAACGCCCGGACGGTGACGGCAACATGGTCCCGTGCGAGACATGGGACAACGCATCGGTGCACGGCATGGTTGATGGGCATGGGGAGCCGTTTCCAATCACCTTTGAAACCAAGCGCATTGCTCCCGGCGAGACGAACAGCTGGGAGATCGAGATTGACGGCACAGAGCGGTCCGTTGCCTACACAACCAAATATCCCAAAACCTACCGTCAACTGGACTACACCAGCGGCGGGCCCCAGGACTGGAAGCATCGTGACCTCGGCTACACGAGTGCCTACAGGGCCATCACGGCCGGCATTTTTGAATTTGGTTTTTCCGATGCCCTCCTTCAGATGTGGGCAGCCTTTCTTGATGAGCTCGTTCACGGCAGGGAGGGCATGACGCAACCCTTCCATTGCGCAACACCCGAAGAGACCGCAGCATCGCACCGGATCATGACGGCGGCGCTGAGGAATGCCCTCTGAAACGATGAACGGAACCGCGCCATGGAGAGCGGCACCGCCGTTCTGTTTGGTGGCACCGTGAATCTTTCAACAGGACGCTGCCAGCTCCATGGTCTTGCCATGCGCATGACACAATCTGACCATGGATCCCCACCCCCGAACGATCACAGACTCCAGGCCAGAATCACGGGTTCTGCCTGATTCAGGCTGCCGGAACACTGTTCATCTCCTGAATCCCGGTAACTCCGAGCCGGGCACCCAGTCCCTTCGCCCGCCCCTGTGCACTGCAAGCCAGGTGAAATGACACCGGGGCGGGGTTAGGGCCTGTTGACAACTATCATGCTGCAATCACGCCAGTCACCTGATCAATGAAGGCCGGGACGCTCACCAACGTCCTGCCCGCCCGCACCGCAGTCCCTCCAGAACGCCTTGCGTTCCGCGAAGACATTCCCGATCAGGTGCCGCCATCCATCACCCAGTCATGCTCCCAAATCACCGTGCGGTTCTTCCTGGCCGGAATCACAGTTTTGATTCCCCGGGCTTCAAGATCCGCAAGCAACGCATCGGCATCAAAGGTCCTGTCGGCGATGCTTGCCGCACAACCGGGGCCATCAAGCACCACATCCCCCCATCCGAAGGAGGCCGGGTGGCAAACATTCAAAAGGCCCCCACAGTGATATTCTGCACTCAGCCACAGTCTGCCCGTTGGGCGTGTGGGGCAACCCGTCAGGATCCCTGAATGCGACCGATGATCAGCAGACCCGCAAGACAGGCAGTAGCCTGTGGCGTTTCCCGGATCGTCATCCAGTCATTCATCCAGTCATTCATGGCTTGGGATGCCAGATGGTGGCAATATATTGCTTCAACATGGGTAAACGGGCGAGCCGTGTTTTAATCCGCCTGATGGCGGGCGTCCTGCAAGTCCACGAAGGCTTGTGCGATGCCCTTCAGCCTGGGATCAATGGGCAGGGGGGGGGGAGGCTGCCGCGATCTTATCGGGTGGTGTGCCACCGGCGAGCGACCTGGACATGGACCGCATGTCCTTGTGGTGGAAGGCTCGTGCGATGGTCTGGCGCAGTGGAGTGCTGCCCTGGCCCGATACCAGGGTTTGGGTGACGTCGGCCACGAGGCAGTGGAACAGTGCATAATAGGACGCGGATATGGAGCGGCGCAGACTGACTTGAGCAGGACGCCGCTGTTCCTTTCCTGCGAAGTATTCGGCCTGCTCAAGCAGGTTAGCATGCAAGCTCATGCGGCTTCATTTCATTCAATTCGTCAACGGTTCTGAAACTCACGTAGATCCCGAGAGGAATCCCGTATGTCTCAATTCTCTTGCGGAGATGATCGAGAACAAGGTCTCTGATCTTGATCAGTTGACTTAAATCTTTCTCTTCGTTGCAAAGCACGGCCCAAATCCACACGGCGGGCTCATCGGCAGAATCGGTGCCGGTCTGCACTTCCCAATCCGACACATCGACAGGGAGAGATGGCAATGTTTTCAGGTCTGCCAGGATTTTGGTCTTGTCCAGAAGCATTGGGGTCGCCTTGCGTGGCCGTAACCTGGACAGACCTTACACTGGGAGCCGAGCCCCCGAAGGGGCATCGTGCAGTTGGGAAGTGATTCCCCCATGGCTGACCTTCAATGACATCTCCCGCCGCTCCCCGGCTCCTGACACGATTCGGCCGCCAACCCTTCACCAATCCTCCCTTGGGGCCACGCGTGCCAGGCGGAGCCGGTTGTCGTTGGCCCGGTCAACGGCCCCGGATGGTCGCCGGGTCGCCGCAGGCGGGCCCCGCCGCATCGAAGCGACCCGACCTGAGGGGTGCCCGGAAGGCAGAGACACCCGTCCCACCTGCACGCCCCCGGCTGGCCCCCAAAAGAATGGGGATTATATACCAAAATCCCAATTTTGACTTGACAGCCCCGGCATGATCTTAT
>JAPOSK010000253.1 GCA_026709725.1 Paracoccaceae bacterium
ATCGGGGCCCGGTGTGATGCGGGCCCGGGGCGATGTTGGCGGATCACCTGTTATCGGGGACGTGCAGAGTTCCGGGTCCGCCGTGGGGGGATCACGCCCTTCCCAGTGGTACCGCATTCGGAGCGATAGCAGTGTTTGCGCCTGGAACTACGGCCGGGGCTCCGGCGGCGGCTAATCTTGGTTCCATCGGTGCCAATCAGATCTATATTGTTGGAACTGATGTTTATCAGGTTGTCGATGATCCTGATAGTTGGACCGACCCAGTTGGTGATGATCCCGCCACAAACGCAGCGGCTGACGATGATGATACTGTGGACAGGAAAATCGGAGAGACCGGCGATGTTAACGGCGATGCCGAGGGGAACGGCACTGTCTTACACTGGCGAATTGCTGCCAAGGAGATCATCGAGAAGACTCCTTATGTGCCTGCGCGTGCCGCAGTGCCTGCCGTTGATGCCATCATGGCCAGAGCCGCTGACCAGGAAACCCACTGGGCCCTGGGCGGCAAGTTCGATCTTGGCGTGGCCACGATCGGCCTTGGCTATGACAGCGACAAGGCCATCCAGGCCTCCGTCGGTGGCAGTTTCGGCCAGATGGGCGGCTCCCTCTACTATGCCCAGAAGAAGGACGACACGGACACGAAGCACACCAGCCTCGGTGCCCAGGTCGATGTCAGTGCCGGTGATGGCACCACCATCACTGCCGTGCTGGCACAGAACGAGGTTGATGGTGCTGCAGACAAGGATCAAGGCTTCGGCCTTGGTGTCAAGCACGACCTCGGCGGCGGTGCTGAAGTCCAGGCCGGCTTCGCCCAGGTGAAGGATGTCAACAAGGCCGGTGTCGGCGTTGTGATGAGCTTCTGACCGGGTCCGATCACCGCAGAGAACATGCGGGAGGGGCGGCCCTGGGGTCGCCCTGCCCCACAGTCATTCCCATACCGCTCCCCTGAAGCCGTCACCGGTGGCGTTCATGCTGTCAATTGACAGCACCCCCCGGCTTCTCTCCCATGCCTATCCAGTGCCGGACTTCGCACGGTCAGTCTTGCTGAAAATCAGGTGGCCGCATGGCTGCAGAACACCGCTGTCACACGCTGACAGTCAGCCCGGTCCACACATATGGCCACGACCCCGATCGCTTTCGGTATTGACTCAGCCGCCTCCCGGAACAGAACGCGCCCATGCCCGACTGACCGGAAGACCGATGCCGGACCCGCTTGATGATGGCGGCCGCATCAAGTCAGAGCATGACGTATCGGAGCCGGGATATCTGTGCCAGTGGCCCTGCCGATCTTTCCAATTGTCAGGAAGCGGCGAGACAGTGATCGGCAATCTCGCGGACGATGGGGTAGACGGACATGACATCCTCCTGGGAGGTTGTGAAGGTTCCACCGGTGACGCGGATAGTCTCGCGGCCATCAATCATCGTCTTGGTCAGATAGATTCGGCCGTCGTCATTGATGCGGTGGAGCAGTCGGGACGTGATGTGATTGGCATCATGGCCGGCGGGGCAGAACGTGAATCCGAACAGGGCGAGGGGTGTGGTGATCCAGAGATCAAAATCAGGATCGGCGCGAAAGGCATCACGCAGCTGGTGATTCCACCGGATATGGTTCCGGATCAGGCACCGCATGCCCGTCAGCCCGTAGGCACGGAAGTGAAACCAGATCTTGAGTGCGCGGAAGCGGCGACCAAGCGGGAGAGTCATCGAGCTGATATCGACAATATCGGCATCCGTCTCAGTTGCCAGATAGTCGGCTGAATAGGAGACGGCGCGGATCTGCTCTGCCGGATTTGCAAGGAGATGGATTGAGGAATCCGATTGCATGCCAATCAGTTTTGTTGGGTTGAGAACAATTGAATCAGCTTTTTCAATTCCGGACCAGAGATAGCGCAATTCAGGGCAAATCATGGCCGAGCCGGCCCAGGCGGCATCGACATGCGTATAGAGATCAAAATCCCTGGCAACGGTCAGGCACGAATCAAGATCATCGGTGGCTCCCGATGCCGTTCCGCCCAGACAGAGAATGACGCCGGCCGGGATCAGCCCCGATGCAAGATCGTTCCTGATGGCTGCGCGGAGGGCCTCGGGATCCATTGATCTGCGGGCATCAATGGGAATCCTGACGAGATTGTTCCCACCGATTCCGCTCACCCGGACGGCCTTCATGACGGAGGAATGATTCTCCGGTGATGCATAGATTCGCAGTGGAGCCATGCGTGCGAGTCCGGTCTGGTTGCCATCTCCGGCGGCGGCGCGTTCCCGCATGGTGAGAACAGCGCACAGTGTCGCCAGCGAGGCGCCATCCTGGATCAGTCCCCGGAAGTGATTCGGCAGCCCAAGAGCCTGCCGGAACCAGTCAATCATTCGCCGTTCCATCTCATTCGCTGCCGGTGAGGTTTGCCACAGCATGGTGTTGCAGGCGATGGTGTCGGCGAGAACTTCTCCCAGGATTGACGCGGGTGAGGCCATGGCACTGAAATAGGCAAAGAATCCGGGGTGCTGCCAATGGGTCATGCCGTCCGGAACAAGCCTTGTGAAGTCATCGAATATCGCTTCCACTGACTCCGGATCTTCCGGTGGCTCGGATGGCAGTTGATCAAGGAGATGATTGGGTGTGAGGGCAGGGCGCACAGGGCGACGATCCAGGGTCCGGTAGTAGGTTTCGGTCCAGTTGGCTGCAGCCCGGATCCATTTCGACAAATCCCGATAGTCCATGGATCCCTCCCGTTCATATCGTGGCCATCAACTGAGCCGGGACAGCCCAGATCCGTCCATTCATACCTGCATGCGGACCGGGCTCCGCAATCGAGCCGACAGCCATCGAACGCCACTCATGCCAGCCGGCACTGTCGCTGGCAAGGCCTTGGCCCCACTCCAGGCATCGGTCCGGCATGAAGCGGATCTTGACGCCTCATCCATCCGAATCCCTGAGCACTGCATTCCCTTTGGTGCCGAATATGTCAACAGTCAGACATCCCGATGCCATGGTCCGGGTGCACGGGGATGATCTCGTCTGAGAGGATGTCTGCGTCAGTGCGCATCCGGCCCGTCCGCGCTGTTGGCAAAGGGGCCCGGTATAGAGGACACTTGATCGCCGGATTTAAGCCTGTGCACCCGTTTGGTGAGAGTGTGCCAGATTCCGGCCTGTGAATATCAGCACCCATTGGCAATCATGTTGAGGAGGGGCGCAAGGGTCGTCACGCCATCCCCGGGTGCATCCCCCGTCAGCCTGCCGGGAGACATGACCGGAATGCTGTTCGGTGCCGTGTCATGGCTATCGATTCGATGTTGAAGGGAACAGGGATCATTTGTCGCATTGCCTTCACCCGGAGCGTCAGTATGGATACAATAATACGACACCATTGCCGCTGCCGACTCAGGGACAGGGCAGGTCTTTTTGATTACGGATTTGGATAGACCGCCATCATGACACGACCCGAATTACACATCTGGAACACCGCCAGCGGGAGCAAGGTGCTGTTTGCACCCTGTGACCAGCGCCGGGTGCGAATGTATGTCTGCGGGCCAACGGTCTATGATCGGGCCCATATCGGCAATGCGCGACCGGCGGTTGTTTTTGATATCCTCTTTCGCCTTTTGCGGTATGTCTATGGCCAGGATCATGTCACCTATGTCAGGAACATCACCGATATCGATGACAAGATCAACGCCCGTGCTGTCGAGATGGCCAGGGCCGGCGATGCACGGCCGGTGCTGGAGATTGTGAAGTCGCTGACAGCCGAAACCACCCGATGGTATCATGAAGATCTGGCTGCCCTGTACACACTTCCGCCGACAAGGGAACCGAGAGCCACCGAGTTCATTCCGGACATGATCGACATGATCACAGTGCTCGTGGCGAAGGGTCATGCCTATGAAGCGGACGGCCATGTGCTCTTCGATGTTGCAAGTGATGCAGACTATGGCTCGCTGTCCCATCGTGGAGCTGGAG
>JAPOSK010000552.1 GCA_026709725.1 Paracoccaceae bacterium
GGAAAACGCCAATTAAGTTATCTTGACCCAAACTTTATTGGACAGTTTTTGGGAAAAGACAAAGAGACGTTTGTGCGCATCGCGACTTTCCTTGTCGTGCAGGCGCATTTTCTCCAGTCGAATTTTCGACTTGTTATTAAGATGGTCTCTTAGTATAGCCATTACTCCAGTGAACACAGCGCCAACCACAACGCCAATCAGGGCGAAAATAGCCGATGAATTTTCATGAATCATGACACGCCTCTCCGCTACGGCAGTTGAATCAGCAGTAATCCGCCCTTTGGGGCACAGCGCGGACATATTATCAAAACGGAATATCCTCGTCAGAGTCGTCCGCTTTGGTGTCCGGCCGATGGTGCAGGTTCAAGGAACCTATATTTTCTTGTAGCCACTGCTCGGCCTTTTTTGTGACCATATAAAAGCTATATGGACCAAATTCACTCATCTCTTCACGGAGAGAAACGAATCCATCTTCCAACAATTCTTGAAGCGCAAGCCGCATGGCCAGATCATTGAATCCGGCAGCATGCATTTCACCTCTAATCTCCTGATGACTTGCACCGGAATCGAATTGATCGCGAGATGCGACTATGACCAGAACGGTCAACACATGTGGGGGCTTTTGGTCGGATTTTGGCAAATTAACCGGGTCAGAAAGTTTTCTGACCAATGTTGATTCATCCAAAGCCGCCTCTATAGCCTTGGTGATTTGAGTTTTAAGTTCGTCAAAATCGCTCGGCGACTGCGAAGCATATTTAATAATTCTCCGGTGCTGTATATCAAACGGCAGCTGACGGTTTTCCTCGCAAACCATGACGATTCTTTTATTAATGGCCATGGCATAGCCCAGTTCAAACCAGACATTAGGGTTGTCCGCCGTTATCTCAGCGAAACACAGCACGGAACTTTTAATTTTCTCCTCAATGGTGGTGATAATTACATTTGCGCCCGGGTCCTCATCCACCCGATAGGGATCAAGACCGGCGCTTTCTATCGCAGGGCGAAAAACGTCCCGGTATCGTTTTTGATACCGGTCGTCATTAAAAGGCTGAATAACAAAGCATTTGTCTTTTGTTTTTTCGGATTTATAGCCCATGGCCATACCCTCGCTGTCAGGTTTTGCTGTTGGAATTGTAAAGCCAGTTCGTTACCGGCTTCAAGTCAATATCCGCCACCCCATGCGCTGGAGCATAGACGATATTATACTTGAACTGCTTCGGCTGAATTTCCCGCAATTCTTCCACCGCTTTGGCTTTCGCCTGGACAGTGGCATCGTCGCGGTCGCGTTCCGCTTTGACTTCGACAATGAAGTATTCGCCAGTCTTTTTCACCAGAACAAAGTCCGGGAAATAATCGTGGTAGCGGCCGTCCCGCCCCAGATATTCAAAATGAAAATCGGTCTTTTTGGGGTCGGTCAGGCCGCCGGTGAACAAGAATTCCTTCACCTCGCCGGGGGTGATGTTGAGCATGGCCAGAACCTTCCGGAAAAATTCGCGCTCAGGCTCGCTGTCGAAATTGTACGGCGAGTAATGGAAACTGATGTCGCCTTTGTCCGCATAATCTTTGCGGCCGGCAAACAAATCCTTTTGTTTCATCCTGTCAAATGCGCCCTGCGACATCCGCAAGCGGTGAACACGCGCGCCATTCTCTTCATCAAACAGCGCCCGCCCGTCCTCGTCGTGGGTGCGAATCAACGCCAGCGCATCGGTGACTTTTTCTTCCACCGTTTTGTAGTCGGCCTGCTGGTCTTCAACCTGCTGAAACAGTTCATACAAATCACTGTTCGGAATTTCCCCCCGGGGATACAGGCCGCGCAGGCATTTCAAGACCGGCATCCCGGGCAAATGGTATTTCGCGGCGATTTTCCACGCGGCGGCATGGCAGCCGGTGGTCTCTTTGCCGGCCGGCAGTTCTTTGGTTTCCCCGGTGGGCATCAGAATTCCCCGCGGCCCGCTGAAATCCGGAGTCAGCACGCTCGCCAGCGCCGGCGGCATTTCTTTTCCCCGGGGTTTGTCCAATTTGATTTTGCGGCGGGTTTTGCCGGCGCGGACAACGCGCTTGATGATTCGGGTGATGTCCAGTTTTGGCAGTTTCACTTTCCGAATTTTAATCGTGACCGTGCGAGTGGCCGTCTCGGTCCCGCCAATCAGCATGAGGGTGGTGCCGAAATTGTTTTCCAACTCCTTGTTCAGAATCTCGATGTTGTCGGCATCCAGAAATATTCTGGCCGAGTGAGTGTTGCCCGGCACCTGCCGCAGGCAACGGGTCGCCGCCTGCAGAATGTAGTTGTTGCTGCGGGTTTGCTCCTTGATAAGCGCGCAGGCAAACAGACTGGGGCAGTTCCAACCCTCCACGCCCTTGCCGATAAGGAGAATCACCCGCTTCTGGTTGCCCGGGTCGTTCAACCGCTGAAATTCTTCGATGTCCTTGGCGATGGACTTTTGCGTGTTCACCAAAATTTGGGAAGCGTCCTGGTTTATTTTCGCCATCGCCCGCTCAATCAGCCGGCGGGACTCGTCCAGGTGCTCCTGGGTTTTGAAATAAAAAGCAATCTTGGCCTTGGCGCCGTCCGGCAATGCGACATCGCCGTAAGTCGTGAAAAACTCCCGGATAACATCGTCAAAAACCGCCCCGTCGGACTGCTCGCTCATGTTGTATTGGCGAAACCCCTCGTTGAGGCTTTTCAAAATATTATCCTTGATGCCGTCGCCCAATCCGTACCAGAAGATGACTTCTTTCAAGGATTGTTTTTTGTAATACGGCGTTCCGGTCGTGTTAATGACCGCAACCAGCGGAGTTTGTTCGTGGATGTGGTTGATGGTTTCGCGCACCCGCTTTAACTCATCAAATGTGTTGCCGTAAGTGTGGTGCGCTTCATCAGAGAAAATACCGAGCCCCGGCAGGCCGCAGATTTTCTGCAGGCGCAGGTTCGACTCGAGCGCAACGCGCTTTTCTTTTTCGGCAAAATTGATTGCATCCAGTTTGCCTCTTCTCACGGTTTTGGCGCGCAGTTGAATTTTTTCGGTGTTGGTGACAATCAGATTGTACAAACTGCCGCCAAGCGCCTGAATATCCTTTTGCTTGGTGCGGGGATATTCGATTTTCAGGTTGGCCGCAAAATTCTGATGCCACTTTGACGGCAGAATTTTTTCAAATGGCATGCCGCTGAGTTCGCGCAAACTTTCTATGATGGTCGTGCCGGGCGCGAAAACCAGGGCGTTCTTCATGAAATTTCCTTTCGGGTAGCGCAACGACATCGCAAATTCCGTGGCGATAATCGCGCCAATCAGCACGGTCTTGCCCGCGCCCATGGCCAGGGCGAGAATGTAACTTGGGTAATTGAGAATGGCGGCTTCGTGCAGCGCATGAATCTTTTTGTCTTTGACAAAATCCAAATCGGTTTTCACCCGGTCAAGAATTTGGTCCTCGGTGGCGTACTCCAAGGCGTCCCGCGACACCGGAACACCGAGCGCGTTAAAAAAACCTTCCTTATCGCCGCCGTAATAATCCTTGTACAGGTCGACCACATGCGGCGTGTTTTTGCATACCCGGACAAACCAATACACCTCCAGCGCCTGAAATTGCGGCTGGCGCAGATATTTCAGCGGCACGCCGTCATCCAACGCCTCGCCCGGCCCCGGGTCACCGTCAAACTGCCAGCGCAGTATCTCGCCAATGAGCGGAAAATCGGTCCCGCCATAGCCGCTCATGCGCCAATCCAGCGCATCTTTTTTCAGTTTCTCAAAAAGTGCAGACATCTCTCTCGCCTGATTTTGTGCAAATACCGTTGGCAACGGGATTTAACTCTATACGCACTCCGCCGGTAAATCCAGTTTTTAATTTTCCCGCCCCGGCCAGCCGCCAACTCCCACGCGCTATACTCCCCGCCATGCATTCCGAAATCATCATCCTCGCCGCCGGC
>JAPOSK010000005.1 GCA_026709725.1 Paracoccaceae bacterium
AAGCGTCACTGTTCCGCCGGAGTCGGGGACAGCCCCCGTAGCTGGAAGCGTCAAGATATTGGTTTGCCTGTAGCCGGTTGAAACAAACGCCGTGGGCTGGCCGTTTCGCGATCTCGCCCCGGTTGTGCTTCCGCTGTAGGTGAAAATCAACTGATCCGCAGCCTCGGTGAAACTGGCTCCTGTCGGAGCGGGGTAGCGCGAACAGTCTTGGGTGCCAACTGCGGAGCGCGTTTCCCGCAACGCGGTGCAGGTTGCCGGGTTGCCGCCCAACAGGGTGCGGGTGCGGGCCTGCGTCAGCGCAACACCCTCGCACACCGTACTCGTGGCTGGCGACCAATCGCTCCACCCGCTGTACCGGCAAGCCCCGTACTCGAACTCGACGTCGAATGAATCGGTGTCGCTCAATCCACCTCTTGTCGCCGATATGGTGACTCGCTCCGTGCCTTCGGTGGAACGGGTCACATCGACAGTGGAGCCGGTGCCTCCGCCGCTCCACGTCACCCGCACCGTGCCTGTCGCCGTGCCGCTGGTCCGGTAGCCCAAGCGCACCGTGTCGCCGGGTGCCGGGCTTGCCGGCCCGGACACGCGGTAGATTTCAATGCTGAAAGTCGCTTCCACAACCGGCTCGACCCAAAACCTTTCGTTATCGTCGTCTTGATCGGAAGTGTTGTTCAGGGCGTTGGTTCCCGTTCCACGCGCCGTCACTTCGCAATTCACCGTGACGCGGGTGCGGGACGAAACATTTGGCGGGTTGTAGGTCACGCTTCGCCCGCTGCCGGTTATCGTTCCGTGGCTGGCCGTCCACTCATAGGACAGGGTGTCGTAGGTGCCGCCCGACACCGAAGCAACGAGCGTCGCCGTCTCGTCCTCGTCGATGCTGGATATATTGGTGACGGACACGGATGGGGCGACAGCCGCCGGCAAAGCCGGTGGTTCCGCCAAGGTGGTGAAACTGCCGTCAATCCAATCCGAATTGTTGCCGCCGGCATACCTGGCCCGCACTCGGAAGTCGTAGGTCGTGCTGGCGCTCAAACTCGGGAAATTGTTGACCAGCACCGTGATGTCCACCGGCGCGGGCGGATCGCTCCAACATTGAGAGCGCAACTTCAATTCCACGGTGTAGCCGATTGGCACAAGGCTGCCTCCGGTGGGAGCCAGCCACCGGGCCACCGCGAAATCGTCGGAGATTTGGCTGAAGGTCAGGCTGCGGGGCGGGTTGTAGCCGTCGTCGTCGGTGACGGTCACTGTGACGGTGTGCGTGTCCGTTATCCCCCCGCTCGCCGTGAGGGTCACGGTAGCCGTTTCGTCCGCTATGTCCGTGTCCTGCAACCCCGTTATCGTGAAAGTCTGGTTGCGGTTCCAATTCGTGCGGGTGAATCTTCTTGTGGCGGGTGTGCGGCTGATCTTGGAACTGCTTTCGGTCAAGGTGACGGTGACGGTGGATGGCGGCTGCGCGGAAAGGCGCACACTGATGGTCGCGCTTCCCCCCTCCGCCACGGTCAAGGTGGCCGGCGCGACGATCACCGCTCCCGCCGTTCTCGCCGCGCCGTAAAAGTCGGTGAGGGATATGGCCCCGGAAGCGGGTATCGCCGAAGCGGAGCCGGAAGATGGGTCGTTGCGGGTTCCCGCCCGCACATAGCTCCCGCCGGCGTAGAAGTCGGTCAAAGCATACGGCAGGTTGTCATCGTAGTCCTCGTCAAACTCCTCGGCTATGTCAAGCAGGGATATTCTACCGCTTCGCTGCAAAGGCATTGAACTCCCTCCGCAGTTCGGCGATTTCATCTTTCAGGTTTTTGATTTCCGCGCTTTGCTCCTTCACGCCTTGCACCAGCAAGCCAATAACGGCCATTGGGGAAACAGTCAGGTAGTCGCCGCTGTCGTCCACCGCCTCGGGCAGGACATCCATCAATTCCTGCGCGATGACGCCGGCCTTCTTCTTTTCCCGCATGACATAGGTGTAGCCACCAATCTTGTCGATTTTCTCCAAGGCGAAACGGATGGGTTCAATTTCGGTTTTCATGCGGATGTCGGAAGTAGCTTCCACATCCGAACAGGTTATGTCGCCGTTAACATTTAAATCGTTGTTTACTTCTGTATCGCCGTCTGTTCGCACTCCGAAGTAAACGCCTTTAGTCGTGCCTGCGGTGAGAACGTATGTATCATTTGGTTCTCCGCACGTAACAACATCATTGCCATGCTGGAAATATGCTGAATACCCCGCATTTCTGGGATTCAATATGGAAATGCCAGCGCCTCGGCCTGTGGAAATGCCGAAAATGGCGTCTCCTTTCGAGGAGGCAAACGACATGGCTCGCCCACCACCCAAAGTGACAGTGTGTCCGTCTTCCGACCATGTTCCAGCGGAGAGTTTTCCAACTTCAATCGCCCCCGCCGCGATTTTCGCCGCCGTCACGGAATCCGCCGCGAGCTTCGCCGTGGTGACGGCTCCGGCGGCAATCTTGCCCGCCACCACCGCGCCCGTGGCAATGTTCGCGGCAACCACGGCGGCGTTGGCAAGTTTGGTGGAACTGATTTCACCATTTGCGATCATGCGGGCAAGAATGAGGCCGTCGCTAATGTCGTCCGCCGTGATTTCAGTGAGGAAATCATCGGTGTCCGGGATGACGCCAACGGCGAGCTTGTCCGCCGTGATGACGCCGGCGGCGATTTTCCCGGCGGTGACGGCGTTGGCCGCGATTTTTCCGGCTGTCACCGCGTTGGCGGCTATCTTGGCGGCTGTCACCGCGCTGCTGCTGATATGCGTTCCAGTAACCGCGTTGTTGGCAAGCTCCGACGCAGTGATCGCGTTGGCGTCAATCTGCCCCGCCTGAATCGTGTTGTTCGCGATATTGTCCCGCGTGATCGAATTGACGGATATTCCGCTGGCACCCACCGTCACCGTGGTTCCATCCGCCGCGAGCGCCAGACCGTCGCTGCCGGTGGTGATGCCCGCGTTGCTTTTGACGGTTATCGCCAAGCCATCGCTGGTGAGGCTCAAACCAGCGCTTTTCTTGACCGAAACACCGATGCCATCCTTGGTGCTAACGATGCCCCCGCTTGAATCGACTTCAACCGAAAGGCCATCGCTGGTGAGACTCAGGCCGGCGTTCTTTTTGACCTCGACGGCCAAACCGTCGCTGCCGGTGACGATGCCCGAATTGGACTTCACCGCCACCGAAAGGCCATCCGAACTCAGGGAAAGCCCGGATTTGTCCTTGACCGTTACGGCCAGCCCGTCGCTGGAAAGCGTCAAGGCGGAATTGTCTTTGACCACCACCGCCAGGCCGTCCGTGGTCAAGGACAGGGCGGAATTGTCCTTGACCACCATCGCCAAGCCGCTGCTGTCAACCTTCAAGCCGTTGCCGTTGATGCCGAGGGAGAGGGTGTCTGCGGTGCCGGCAATCACCCCGTTCCCGAGCTTGATATGCCCCGCGCCAATCGTGGTGGATGCGATGTTGTCCCCGTCGATGGTGCCGACATGAAGCCCGTTGGCGTCCACGGTGACGGTGGTGGTGTCCACCTTAACCGCAAGTCCGTCTTCGGTAAGCGACAGGGCGGAATTGTCCTTGACCACCAAGGCGAGGCCGTCGCCGTTGACAAGCAGGCCGTTGCCGTTGATGCCGAGGCTCAAGGTGTCTTCATCGCCCACTATGACGCCGTTGCCCAGCTTGATATGCCCAGCCCCGATGGTGGTGCTGGCAACATTGTCGCCGGTGATCGTGCCGACGTGCAGGCCCGTCCCATCGACGGTGACGGTCGTTGAGTCAACGACAATGCCCAATCCGTCCCTGCCGAGTCGCAGGCCGGAGTTCGCGCCCACCTGCACGGCCAGGCAGTCTTTGGATAGCGCAAGCGCAACATCCGGCTTAACGACAACGGCGAGGCCATCCTCGGTCAAGGCGAGCGCGGAACTGTCCTT
>JAPOSK010000263.1 GCA_026709725.1 Paracoccaceae bacterium
TGATCAAGAGGTGTCATGGGTTCTGATCTCCAATCCCGCGCGGCAGTCGGTTATCGTGAGCAGGGTCGACCACGATGTTCAGAACGCGAAAGACGGCTCGCATCAATCACCGTGCCATATATATAAGTGGGGAGGGGATGCGAACCGAGATCTTGTGGTGAAGGGGATCATCCAGGACCTGAACGCTGCGGGTTGCGGGAACACGGCCACCAGCGCGGCTGGTCTCGTCACGTGGGTCATGTGCATGTCCTTTCTTCAGAGGTGTGCGGGTGGGTCGGTCGATCAAAAACGGAGAGGCCACCAAATCCAGATGTTGCGCTTGCGATAATCACGCCGCTGATTGCCCGTGGACTCCCTGTCTTCCGCTTGGCTATACTTGCGCATCACATCAGACCGGAATCAATTCTCGATTCCATGACTGGCCTCAACCCGTGCGACGCTCTGATCTCACCCTCCGGTTGAGCCATCTGCCCGAACAGTTGTCGATATACCGGTTCATCCTCCATTCCCGACAGTCTGATCCGTCATCCGCCGCTCTTAAACTCCCGTTCCAATCTGAGGTGCAACGGGAGCGGCGGGACCTGTTGGCAACGAGCGGGCTGGATGCACGGAGACATCAATTCGATGATGCTGGGATAGCAGGACAGGCCGTGCCCCATTTCCAATCATATCCCATATCCGCCATGTGAACGGTGTGTCCGCAGCAGCAATCACCTCAGGCGTCGGTGGTCTGAAGGAAAGTTGCCGACAGGCAGACCCGGATTCACCTGTGCAACCCTTGACCGCTTCTACCCGTTCGCGGGAAAATCGGCTTGCACGGGACGGTTTGGGGAATGAAAAGAGATCAACCGGTCAGGAAGTTGACAGGCTGCGGTGGGCAGGATGTCGCATTCGATCAATCTGCCCGTCTGGTCTGCCGGTTCCATGAATCTTCCGGTGAACCTGTTTCCCGCTGCGAATTCAACCATGATGCTGTGGTGAGATGGGGATGGCTGCAGCAGAATCTGCAAGCGTCCTGGACTCGCGGGTTGTGCGTGAAGGCCTGAAATACTATCAGGTTTTCTGCTGTGGGTTTGACACGGGATCGTGGGCATTGGCTGATGAGTGGGTGATGCATGGGTGAATTCATACTGGCAATTGATCAGGGGACGACCTCAAGCCGGGCGATCCTGTATGATGGAGACCTGGTGCCGTGTGCGCATGCCCAGGAGGAGTTTCTTCAGCATTACCCTGCACCGGGCTGGGTTGAGCATCAGCCGGACGAAATCCTCCGTTCAGTCCTGAATTCCTGTCAGGCGGTACGCGGGCAGTTGCCGGACGGGGGCACGATTGCCGCTATCGGTCTCACCAACCAGCGGGAGACTACACTCATCTGGGAGAAGGAGACCGGACGGCCGCTCCACCCGGCAATTGTCTGGCAGGATCGGCGAACTGCAGAGCGATGTGCGGCCTATCATGCGGAGGGCGTGGAGCAATCGGTTGTTGAGCGCACAGGGCTTTTGCTGGATCCGTATTTCTCGGCAACGAAGATTGCCTGGATTCTGGACCGGGTTGAGGGAGCCAGGGCAGCGGCAGCGGCGGGCAGGATCCTTTTCGGGACGATCGACACCTATCTGGTCTGGATGTTGACCGGGGGTGCGATTCATGCGACCGATGCCACGAATGCCTCCCGGACCCTGCTCATGGACCTTGACAAAGGGTGCTGGGATGATGACATGCTGCGGCTGTTTGGTGTTCCGCAGGCCACATTGCCTGAGATCAGGGACTCGGCGGATGATTTCGGCGTGACCCGTCGTGATGTGTTCGGGGCGGCCGTTCCCATCAGGGGCATTGCCGGTGATCAGCATGCGGCCTGCATCGGTCAGGCCTGTCTGCAGCCGGGGATGATCAAGTCAACCTATGGCACCGGCTGCTTCCTCATGATCAATACCGGCATGGAGCGTGCCCGTTCCAGCAGGCGGTTGCTCTCGACGCTCGCCTACCAGATCGGTGGCAGGCGGACCTATGCACTGGAGGGTTCCATCTTTTCAACGGGGGCGACGGTGCAATGGCTGCGGGACGGGCTGGGAATCATCACGGAAGCCGCCGAAACGGGGGCGATGGCCGCCAGGGCCGATCCTGAGCAACAGGTCTATCTTGTTCCAGGCTTCACGGGTCTCGGTGCACCACACTGGAACCCTGGGTGCCGCGGCGCACTGTTTGGCCTCACCCGTCAGACGGGTCCATGCGAGATTGCCCGGGCCGCTCTCGAAAGTGTCGCCCTGCAGACCCATGATCTGGTTGAGGCGATCCGGGGCGATGTGAACGGACTTGATGAGCTGGTTCTGCGCGTCGATGGTGGCATGGCAGTCAGCAACTGGACCATGCAGTCCCTGGCCGATATTCTTGATGTCCCGGTCGACCGGCCTGCAAATGTCGAGACGACAGCATTGGGGGCTGCGTCGCTGGCAGCACTGCAGATCGGACTGATTGCTGATCTGGATGCGCTGGCAGCCAGATGGCGGCTGGACAGGCGATTCGACCCGGCGATGGCGATCGGGGAACGCGAGAGACTGGTGACAGGCTGGCACAGGGCTGTGGCCGGCACACTTGCAGCCTGACGACAGCATCAGAAACAGGCCACGGCATCCCGCGCATGCTGCACGGTCGGCAGGCCGCACCCGGTCTTCACGACCCCCAACAGCTGTTCCGGTGAAGGGTAGCTCCCATGACAGTTTCCGGTGACTCCCGTGAAGTTATCCACGAGGATGGTGCGCTCCGGGCAGAAAGGTCTTGATGGTCTCGCATTGATGGTGTGATGGGCATTGTGTGGAACAGTTCGCGGGTGCCGGTTATGAGCAGATGCCTTTGGATCGTGGCAGGTCTCCTCCTTGTGACAGTGCCGGCACACGCGGACTGGACGGTTGACATGACCAGCCAGCACTGCTCGGAGGAGTCGAGGCAGCGGGTCGGGGGCATTTCCCGCGAACAGATCGAATACGCCGTCCGCCGGGCTGAAGCATCAATCCCGCCGCCTGCTTCGGTTGGAACACTGTCCTGTCTTGAATCCCTGATGGCACTGCCCCTTGGTACATTCGCTGCGAATGAGGCCTGGCAAACGCTTTTTGCCGGCACGCTTGATCTTGCCCCCAACGCGTCCGGGACGCTGCTGCGCCGGTTTTGTGCCGTTGCTGAGCGGGAATGGCGGAAGGTGACAGAGCCCCTCGTCACATCATTTCCCCGAACCGGCATTCTGCCGCCACCCTATCGCAACCAGAAGACGGTCCGGCACTCATCCGGGTCCATGAATACCGGTGCGGACGCAGGCGGCGGGCGGGCGTTGGCAGGCGGGGTGCAGTCGGAAGGCGGGAGGGAACAGGAGGGTGCCGAGGGCCGTCATCTCATCTGGCAGTCACTGACCGGTGAATGATGATATCAATCGGCGCACTCATCCGGAACGGGCGGCTGATTGCCATGGCCGGACTGGTCCTGGCGATGGTCCCGACGCCCGGTTGGTCACTGTTTGCGGCGGGATGTCCATGCGGTGTTGTTGCCGGACAGCATGACAGGACCCGGGAGCATGTGACGGAAGCGACAACGGTTGCAGCCCGGGAGATCATCAGGGGTCTTCGGGCCCAGACCCGCCAGTTGAGCGACTTTCTTGACCGTCAGGTCGAGGCAGACAGGCGGATGGCTGATGCAACGGCCCAGATCGACACGCAGCGGCTGCGGGAAGAGATCCGGGCCAGGGCGGAAAGCGGTGCGTTTGACCCCAGTCCGGATTCATGTCTGCAGTATGATCTTCTCAAATCCCCCATTGATCGATCACTGCCGATGACCGTGGATCGTGTGGTGGGGCCGGTGCAGGACTGGACAGCAGGTGAGGCACTCCCGATCAGGGCGGGGGGTGTCCGCCTGGCGCCTGGCTGCACGAG
>JAPOSK010000067.1 GCA_026709725.1 Paracoccaceae bacterium
AATCCTCTTCAATCAAAGTCGGGTCAGTGCACACGCGGAACTCGCGTGGATTTTCAATTGTGTGGCGCGCATGGGGTGGCTCGGACGGATGACCCAGTTCAAGGAGAAGGCAGGCAGAAATCGTGAAAATGCGTCGGTGGGTCTCTTTTCCTATCCCACACTCATGGCAGCCGATATCCTTGTCTATCACGCTTCGCATGTCCCGGTCGGCGATGATCAAAAGCAGCATCTGGAGTTGGCTCGCGATATCGCCATCAAGTTCAACAACGATTATGATGTGTCGTATTTTCCTGTCATCGAACCCATCATCGAGGGGGAAGCGCGACGGATCATGAGCCTGCGCGATGGGACAAGGAAGATGTCCAAATCGGATCCGTCAGACCAGAGCCGTATCAATCTTCTGGACGACCGGGACACGATCATCCAGAAGATCCGGAAAGCCAAGACCGACCCGAAGCCCTTGCCGGAAACATCGGGGGAACTTGATCAGCGACCCGAAGCCCGGAATCTTCTGCGTATCTACGCCGCATTGGCCGATCAATCACTGGACTCCGTCCTGGTTGAATTTGCCGGTCAGCCCTTTTCCCGCTTCAAACCCCGCCTGGCGGAGCTGACGGTCGAGGCCCTGGCGCCGGTGACAGCGACGATGGAACAGCTTCTGGGCGATCCGGCGGAAATCGACCGGATCCTGTACAAGGGGGCCGAGACAGCAAGGGCAATCGCAACGCCAATTCTGGCGGAAACCTACGGGATTATCGGCCTGGGGCACCCCGGATCATAATCAAAACCCTGCAGCAGGAGAAGAAGCGCATGGCCTGTGGTATCAACATTCGAACCTACTATGAGGAACGCTGGCACGACGGGGATGTCTATATCATCCGGGCGGCAGACCATGGCGCCTGGCTTGGAAGTCAGGTCTTTGATGGTCTTCGCAGCGTTGGCGGCCTGATACCGGATATCGAGCCACACTGTCAGCGTCTGAATGATTCAGCCATCGCCATGGGAATTGCGCCCACGATGACGGCCCCGGCCATGATTGAGATTATCCGTGACGGCATTGCATTCTATGACGCGGATGCAGCCGTTTATATCCGCCCCATGTACTGGGCAATTGATGGTGACGAAATGGTCATTGTGCCCGGTCATGACAGAACCGGTTTCTCTCTCTGCCTTGAGGAAATACCGATGCCGCCAGAGGATGCCGCCCTCACACTCTGTCGAACACGGTATCATCGCCCAACACTGGCATCAGCAGTTGTCAATGCCAAGGCCGGCTGTCTCTACCCCAATAATGCCCGGATGCTCCGGGAGGCCCGATCCCGGGGTTTCAGCAATGTGATTGCCACCGATGCGCTCGGCAATATTGCCGAGACAGCAACCTCGAATCTTTTCATGGTCCGGGACGGTGTTGTGATGACACCTGTGGCCAATGGCACTTTCCTTGCCGGCATCACCCGGGCCCGGATCATTGATCTGTTGCGCAGGGATGGGCACGAGGTGCAGGAGACTGTCCTGTCATTTGAGGATTTCACTGCTGCCGATGAGGTCTTCAGCACCGGCAACCTCTCCAAGGTCATGCCCGTCAACCGGATTGAGGACACCCACTACCAGACCGGACCCTTGACCCGGCGGGCACGGGAAATCTACTGGGAGTGGTCCCGGCAAAATCCGTGAGTCTGCCCGATCACTCAGTCCGGCAACGAGTCGTTTGCAAGACGGGAAGCCAGATCGCCGAACTCGAATGCACCGATCTGGGCCATACCGGACACCAGTTCGGCCCTCAGGAGATGCAGGAGATGGGCAACACCCCGATCACCAAGGGCCGCGACAGCATAATGGAACCCTCGACCCAGAAAGGCCATATCGGCTCCACAGGCCAGCGCGCGCATGACATCCAGACCGCCGGCAATCCCCGAATCAAACAGCACAGGATAATCCGGACCGACTGCCGCACGAACACCGCGCAGCATCGCGATTGATGCAGGTCCGGCATCAAATTGCCTGCCACCATGATTGGACACCCAGACCGCATCAACCCCGGCATCCCGCAATCGCAACCCATCCTCGGGCCGCTGAACTCCCTTGACGATGAGCTTCCGCTCCCAGATTTGACGAATATCAGCAATTGACTGCCAGTCAGGGCATCCCTGAATCATCCGGCCGATATGAATGAAACGGTCCTGATGTCGGCGTGCATTTTCAACATACGACTCAAGGAGTTTGAGAGACGGAGTTCCTTCGCGTGCCATGGCCAGCGACCAGGATGGATGCAGGAGCATTTCCAGCAGCAAACGCAGGGACAGTTTGGGGGGATACCCCATCCCTGCACGGCGTTGCCGTTCCCGTCTGGATGGCGCTGGCACATCCACCGTCAGGACAAGTGCCTGATAGCCGCTGTCATGGACCCGCCGGATGATATCAGTACAGATATCCCGGGATGCCGGAACATAGAGCTGAAACCATGCCGTATGCCCCGCGTGCGGCGCAATCTCCTCGGGACTGGCCGCCGCAACCGATGAAAGGCAGTACGGGATATTATGGGCTCGGGCTGCCCTGGCCAGACGACGCTCGGCACCCGGCCACATCAGACCGGACATCCCGACCGGCGCAACACCCACCGGCAGGTCCCAATCATGGTCAAGGACCGAAACCCCGAGGGTGCAGTCACGTTTGCCGTGCAGGATTTCCGGAATGAACAGGACCCGGTCCAGTGCATCCCGGTTGCGCTCAAGGGTCCTGTCATCCCCGGTGCCGCTGTCAATATACTCGAAGGCAAAGTTGGGAATACGTCGACGGGCGCATTCACGCAGATCAGCGATGGATGGATATCGCATATCAAGGTCCTGCATCATGCGCACCACATTTTAGAACATCCTGCGTACCGGTGATAAAATAACTGGTAGATATCTGAAATATATCAGTAATTATGCCGAATTCATCACAGCGGAATTCACCCGCAATGCGTATACACCCTACAAAATTCCGCCCGCCCCTTCAACATCAAATTCGGTGTTCGCGACATCATGCCGAACAGCTGCCCCACCCTGTTTCCGCGAATGTCAGCGAAATTCGGGATTCTCGCCGATCATCCTGAGGCCTGGCTTTTGATATCGTTCGACATTCCCGGGGTCGACTCTTCCGGGGCCCTGCCCGGTCAGCAATCAATCAGATCACGGTGAGGAGGCCCGCCCGGCGCGTTGCGATTCATGGTGGAAGTGGGGTATTTTGAACACGGATAGGGGAGCAGGCATGTCACTTCAACCATTTGTTGCCGCAGGGCCGGTCATTCAGTTGCATATCGCGGCGGCCGTTTGCGCAATCGTGCTGGGTCCGCTGGCACTCGCACGGCGCAGCCGGGATCGTTGGCACAAGCGGGCCGGTTATTCCTGGATCATGGCGATGGTCGTGCTGTCGTCAACCGGCCTGTTCATCCACAGTATTCGCCTGGTCGGTCCATTCAGTCCAATCCATTTGCTGAGCCTTCTGACGCTGTGGCAACTGTTTCTGGGCGTGCGCGATGCCCGCGCCGGACGGATCGCAGCACATCGGCATCGCATGCAGTCGCTCTACGCGCTGGCACTGATGCTGACCGGTGCCTTCACCCTGTATCCTGAGCGACTCATGAGCCGCATTCTGTTTCCTGACATGCCCGTCACCGGATTCGTCGTGGTTGCGGTGCTCATTGGGCCCGGATGCGCATGGTGGGTCTACAGCATCTCACGCCAGAGCATCAGGCCCCGGGGTTGAGTTTCCAGGAAAATGTCGTGCACCTCCCTTCCTGTGCCGCGTCCCACCCGACCTGTCGTCGGATCAGGCCACGGCCCGGCACCACGAGCGACCGGACAGCCTCGTGGCCGTTCCTGTGATGCCGCACCCCCAGGCCTTTGCCTCGGTCGCCGGTCACGACATGACTG
>JAPOSK010000356.1 GCA_026709725.1 Paracoccaceae bacterium
TCCCGTGGCAACGAGGTATTTTTCCGAACTCTCCTTGCGGCTGGCAGCCGGTTTGACAGTCCGGACCTGACGAAAGACCCTGCGAATGTGTGCCTGCAGATCATTGCCCGCACCCCCCTCAAGAACCTTGGCAACAAACGCACCTCCCGTATCCAGGCAGCTCTCGGCCAGATCAAGGGCACGTTCACAAAGTCCGATGATTCGCAAATGATCGGTTGCGGCATGACCGGTCGATGGTGCGGCCATGTCTGACAGTACAGCATCGGCAAGGCCGCCGCAAGAGGCGATCAGCCGGGCGGGTGCATCGGAATTATGCATGTCAAGTCTGAAAAAATCGACACCGGCGATGGGCTCCATATCGTTCAAATCGCAGGCAATGACACGCCCCCCTGACGGGCCAGCGGTCAGGGGGCCAACGAGAGAGGCTGCAACCTGGCTCCAGCCACCCGGTGTGCTGCCAAGATCAATGACCGTTGCACCGGGTTTCAGAAACTGGAAGCGGTCATTGAGATCAAGAAGCTTGTATGCACTGCGGGACCGATAGCCATCCCGTGCGGCCTGCTTGACAAACGGGTCGTTCAATTGTCGATCAAGCCACCGGGTGGAACTGATTCGCCGCCCCCTCGCTGTACGGACTCGAACCCGCCCGCCGTCATCAATTCGTCCGGGCATCCGTGATTGACCTGCCCTGCTCCGCTTCCCCATGGTTCCGCCGTCCCGATTCCGCAGATCCTGATCCTGTCTGACACTATCACGGGATGAAAATCATTGCGATTGAACCCCCGCGGCAGTTGTCGCCGACTGGTGAATCCGGCTCAACTCCGTCTGCACCTTGCAACCGCACACCTTCAATCAGAATGCAATCAAACACCCTGAGCGTTTTGCCGCATCGTCCAAACGGCAGGGACATTCGATGATCAATTGCGAGGTCATTGTCGAAAGCCACAGTCATCTCCGGTTGGCCTGAAAACCGGATCACGGGTTGATGGCAGTGAAGGTCCGGTCGGCATCAGGGCCTCTCATCCACAGATGGAGGCATCCGCCCCGGAGGCCTGCATGGCAAATGGAATTCCACACCGATCAATCCGTCGTATTGACCCACTCTTATGGGGGGATGCCTCCCTCGGAATTGTGTGGATTGCGCAGAGATGCGATGTGCTGGAGAAGTGCCTGTGTCCCGGCAGTGGTGTCCGGGGGTGCCGCTGAGGGTGTGTCGATTGCCGGCAGCAGTGCTTCGGCGAGTGATTTGCCAAGCTCGACGCCCCACTGATCGAAACTGTTGATGTTCATGAAGACCCCTTCAACGAAGGTTCGATGTTCATAGAGGGCAAGCAGCTGACCAAGGACATAGGGTGTCAGGCGGTTGTAGATCAGTGTTGTCGTCGGTCGATTGCCGGCGAAGGTCCTGTGGCGAATCATGTCCGGGGTCGGTGTCTCGCCAGATTGTGACAGGATGCCTTTGGTTGCCTCAAAATCACGACCGGTCATCAGGGCTTCCGACTGCGCCAGACAATTGGCAAGCAGGACCCGGTGATGCGAGTCAAGCGTGCCGGATGCGCCCCTTGCGCCGATCATGAACTCACATGGAACAATCCGTGTGCCCTGATGCAGCATCTGAAAGTATGAATGCTGTCCATCCGTACCGGAGGTGCCCCAGATCACAGGCACAGTCTCGCCAATGACCGGCGATCCATTTCTCGCAATCGACTTTCCATTTGATTCCATTTCGAGCTGTTGAAGATAGTTTGGAAGCAGTGACAGGCGATTCTCGTAGGGGACAACAGCACGACTGGCGAAACCGCAGGAACGCGCATGCCAAATTCCGATGATGGCAAGCAGAATCGGCATGTTGTGGCGTGGCGTGGTTGACCGGAAGTGCTGATCCATGCTCCGGGCACCCTCAAGCATGGCTTCAAACCGTTCCCGACCGATGGCGATGATGACAGGCAGGCCGATGGACCCCCACAGCGAGTACCGACCGCCAACCCCGTCATCAAGGGGAAAGACTGATTGTGGGTCAATACCAAACTCCACAGCACGTTTGGAGGCAGCGGTCACGGCCACGAAATTCTTCGCTGGATCCCTGATACCCTGTTGGGTGAGCCAGTTTCGGGCTGCCGTGGCATTCAGAAGGGTCTCCGGGGTCCCGAAACTCTTTGAGGCGACAATGAAGAGTGTCGTATGGGGGTCGATTTTCTCAATGCAGTCATTGAAACCTGTGCCATCGACATTGGACAGGAACTGCACTCTCGGTGCATCATGATTTGGGGCCAGGGCCGCAATGGCAAGTTTTGGTCCAAGATCAGAGCCGCCGATGCCGATATTGACGATATGACTGTAGGGTTGACCGCTTGAAGATTGACGCCGCCCACTCTTGAGTGAAGCGGCGAACGCAAACATTCTTCGCAGGTTGTTTTTGATCAGGGGGCGGAGATTCTGTCCGCTGACCAGCAATGGCTCGCCATTGGGATCGCGCAGTGCAGTATGCAGGACCGGACGATTTTCTGTCGTGTTGACCATGTCCCCGTCAAACATCCGGTCTCGCCACTCGGTGAGGTGACACCCTGCAAGCGTTTCCAGCAATTGATCGAGATCTGTGTCGGTCAACGTTGTCTTTGAATAATCGAACAGGAGCCCCTCTGCGAACAACGCGTACCGTTCTGCGCGATTGGGATCGAGAGCAAACAGGGATTCAATCGTTGTCATGCCGAGTTCTCCTTGCCTGACATGTTCAATTTCCGCCATGGCCTGTCGAGGATCAGATGATCAGCGGTGCCGGGTCAAGAACTGCTCATCAGGGCCGGGAGGGTTCGGGCGTCGGTGGCGTCTCTAGGGGTCGCCACGATACCCCGTCACGTTTGAGCAATTCCTCCGCAGCCAGAGGCCCCTCACTGCCGGAAGAGTAGAGCTGCAGGGGCGCGTTCTGCTCTTGGCATGTGGTGATCGCGGCATCGGTCCAACGCCAGGCCGCTTCGATTTCATCACTTCGCATGAACAGGGTCTGATTCCCCCGGATGACATCCATGATCAGGCGTTCATAGGCATTGATGAGTTCAGTTGCATCGCTGGTCAGGGTTTTGGCAAAACTCATGTCAAGCGGGACCTCCACAAGACGCATACCGCCCGGTCCTGGCTCCTTGATGGTCAGCCGCAGGTCAATCCCCTCATCAGGCTGAAGACGAATTGTCAGCGAGTTGCCTTTTGTGTGGGCGGGCTCTTCAAAAATCCAGTGTGGCAGGGCCCGGAACTGGACAACAATTTCCGAAACCCGGCGTGACAAACGCTTGCCGGTGCGCAGATAGAATGGCGTTTTCGACCATCGCCAGTTGGCAATCCGGCATTTCAGGGCCACATAGGACTCGGTTGTGCTGGAGGAATTCCCGACATCCTGACGATAGCTCCCCTGCCCCTCGCCATCAGCATATTGGCCAAGAATGATATCATTGCCTGTCAGATCCAGCAGCGCATTGATGACCTTGAGCTTTTCATCACGAACAGCACTGGCATCAAACCGGGCCGGCGGCTCCATGGCCACGAGGCACAACAGTTGCATAAGATGGTTCTGCACCATGTCACGAAGAGCTCCCGAACGGTCGTAGTAGTCACCCCGCCCCGCAACACCGGTGCTTTCGGCCACGGTGATCTGGATGTGTTTTATGTAACGGCTGTTCCAGAGTGGCTCGAAGAGGACATTCGCAAAGCGGAGGGCCATCAGATTTTGTACCGTCTCCTTGCCGAGATAGTGATCAATCCGATAGACCTGCGACTCGTCGAAGGCGGAGGCCAGCAGGCGGTTCAGGGTCCGGGCCGATTCAAGATCTGTACCAAACGGTTTTTCAACAACAATCCGTGTGTTCGGATGTGCAAGACCATTGGACTTCAGGCCATTGATGATTGCCGGAA
>JAPOSK010000462.1 GCA_026709725.1 Paracoccaceae bacterium
CAACCGTGCGGTTGCCAGTCCGTAACCTCTCAATAAACCTCAATTCGATGTGACTGTCCTTCGGTTACCGGTTACCATTCGGGTCTATTCGATCGTGACACCGACAACCGCGCCAACGGACATGCTCCATCGTTCAGCCCAGTCTCTCCCGGCACGCTCAGCCCAGTCTGGCAGAGCTTCTGAAATCAGTACGTTGCGGGCACGGCGAATATCAGCGCGGATCAGTGCATTCTCAAAAGAAAAAGAGCACCCGAGCGCAACAGCAACGAAGTCATCCCGCCAGTCTTTTGAAATATTCTCAACTTCCTTTGTGAGTTCACCATCCACAAACACCCGATAAAACGGGGCATCACAACGAATATCGATATCCCGCCCGAGTGCGGGCATCTCCGGAACACCGGTATCACCGACAGCAGCAATGGGGCGCGGTTTTGGATTTCGCAGACAGAATCGAAGAAAATCCAATGCATAATCCTCGGGAACAATGGCAAGATTGCACTGGAGTTTCCCGGGAGCACGACCTGCGGTGTGACACACATGCAACCCTGCACGAATTCGAATACGAATGTCTTCCGGCGAGGCTGCAAGAGCCTTTGCAATCCAGTTTTCCTCATTCATGCCCCATCCAATGACACATGATCCCGATCACCATACGATCAATAAAGTCTCTGGCACAGGCTTTTGTGCAAATCCAAGCATTATTCGTTTTCACAGTCATTATCACTGTCGGCCCCACCCAACACCGGGACCGAGTCCGGGAATGTCCCACTCTCTGTTGAAACTTCCTGAGCGGGAATGCAACAGAGGAATTCCAGCGCCCCACACAGAAAACAGCGATATGTGATCGCCCATTCAGCGACCGATACCCTATGTCCGTCTTCGGCACGTCATGCCTGTCTTCTCGTTCATAACAACCATCCCCCGCCACCTGTTTCCATTATGGACCCGCACGGGTTCCTTGCCAACACTCCCGGGAAGCCTGGGGTTTGGGCAGGATTTGGGTGCAGGCTGCAGATTGGCTCAACGGATGTCCCGCCGCGGTGCCAACCGTAACGATGCAGAGATCACAGTCGGCATCAGGTGATGGCGGAACAGGGCACGGTTCCGATCTGTCGATATCCCGAATCAACACAATCAGTGGTTGGCATCGACTGGTGTCCGTGCAGGATGGAACCCTGATGATGGCATCACATGCATGGCCAGCAGTGAAACACGAACCCGCATCCCCCGAAGATCACAACAACTTGGCTTGTGTTGACCGATGCAGCAAAAAAAGCCGTGGCTGTGCTTCCTGCGGGGCGTTGTGCTCTGTCTGGCCTCCTCAACCGGCCGAACCACTTTCTTTCACCTGACCGGAATCCTTCAGAAGCGGAAGAGTATGTTCACGTAGCACAGGATCCCAATGGCTGCGGGAGAAAGGGTCGACCTGGCCCCGCTTGCAGTGAACACAGATGGAAGTGCAGGGCCCGGCAGCAGAACCACGACCCGGTCCGGAACTTTTCCAACCCGGTTTTCGCCGCCTCTTCCCAGAACAATCGCGACCAGCCGTGACCGGAATTTCATGAAGTTGTCCTTACGCGCAAAAAAAAACCATGTTCCTGCGATGTCCACTTGATGAACGCTGTCCATGCAATTTCTGAGCCCGAATGGCTGTGACGGAAAATATCATCAACCCGGAGACTTGCGCTCACTGCAAATGCAACCCGGCCAAGGCCTGTGGCACAATCTCGCCTGTGGCACCATCTCGGAAGTTGCTCATGCCACCGGAGAGGCTCTGCTTTCTGCTCCGGTGCCGACCCAATCTGTATGCTGCCCTGCTATACCCCATTCGAGATCGCTGTTGCATAAACAGCCTGATCCGATGCACTCATCCGGAGTTGCGTTGCGATCCTGTTCCATTCACCAACAACAGTGGCGACTTCATTGATAATCGCGTTGGCACAATCGATGTTGAGATCAAAATACGGTGCTGCATTGCGGGCAAGATCAAGATCCGCCTCTGGTCCTTCCTCTGATATCCATGTTGACAACTCCCGTGCCTTTTCCTCCAGGGGGACCGGGTTCAAGTCATATGCTGGTGACAGACGCCACTGATCGTTCCGATCATAAAGAAAGCCATGGTTGCGGAGGTGATCGTCGAGATTTCCAACCATTATGTTAAAGACAATCCGTCTCCACAATTCGTGCAGATCCGCTTTTGGTGCACTCGAATACATTCTGATAACTTCAGCGATATCGGTGTAGGTCGCCTCATCTCCATCATTGACTCCGAGCAATGTCATGGCAGAAATAAAGGGAACTCTCCGATCATATTCGCGGTCAAACCGCATGATCAGGGACACGGGTCGTCCCTTCACATTGAGAAGGGTTGCCCTTGCAACATTGATGCCGGCAGCGGCGGCAAGATTCATGGCCATGACTTCACCATGCGCAATGCTCCGGTCATCATCATTTTTTGGAAACTTGGCAATCATGAGACAGCCAGCGGTATCCACAACGGCTGACTTGGGGCGCGCGCCACCGAGCGGCGAACCTTCATTCAACAGGAGTTTAAGGTCTTCAGCGGTTTCAGTGTTGCAAAGTACTGCACGGGCAGCGTTGACAAGTTCGGGCAGTCGGTGGAGGGGTGGCGCACGATAGCCATGCATATTCCGATCAAAGGTTTTTTCTCCTTCCCGACGGTAGCGGAGTGCACCGATTCTTGTCTGATCACTGATTGCAAGGAGATGATCAATCTCGGACAAAGTCCGCCGTATTCCGGCTTTGCGAAAGGCCCGCCGTACCAGTTGCTGCCCCCAGCGATCCGGCGCAGTGTCGCGCAATGCACCGGGTAATGCTGACTTCTCTGAAGAGGAGTATGTCTGCTTTTGTTCCAGCGGCATGTTTGCCGGGTCCAGGGCAAAAGCTTCACTGCAATTTTGCCACGTATCGGCATATTCGAAGACTGTGCTTTGGCCGCCTCGCTTGGTGATGTAGTGGCATCGGCCGACAAGATGGGTGTCTCCGCCATGGTCAACAAGGATTTCTATGGCACTGGTCATGACTTGGTCGGGGAACGGCGCGGCCGTATCTTTTTGGGTAATCGGGATTCATCAATATCAAGCCCAAGGAGATCATCGCAACGGTCAGCCACCCTGGAGAGACGGTCAGCGAGCCCCAGAATGGCCAACACTGTTACATAGATCCCGATCGAAACCGACGGGTCGCCACGTTCGACCTTGTAGAGAGTGCCACGGCTGATGAATGCACGCTCGGCCATTGAAACTGTCGAGATACGACGTTTCCTGCGGGCAACCGCGATGTCCATGCCCAGTTTGGAGAGAGCCCTTCTGGCTGCCCCGGGAAGTGCCTGCGTTGCGCGTGATCTCATTTTTTGTCTTATCTATAAATCAGAAAAAACTTAATTGTTCACTGTACAAGACATTTATTGGAAGATTCAATTCCATCCGGGACATTCCCGTGATCGGGAATGTCCCGGATCACGGAAAGGGCTGTGACTCGCATGAACCCGGGAGTCGTCTGTTCAGGAGCGGGCGGGATCCCGAAAGAACAGGCTCTTCATGATGATTATGGTTGCGGGGGCAGGATTTGAACCTGCGACCTTCAGGTTATGAGCCTGATGAGCTACCGGACTGCTCCACCCCGCCCAGTTATTTTAGCACAATTGCGGCTCTTTCCCGGCCGGGGGCGGTTTTCTAGACGGTCTCGGTTACTTTCTTGAGACCCGGCGGCGCGTCCGGGTTCTCGCCCAGACCTATCGCCAGTCGTTCGATGAATGCGTAAAAGGCGGTGATTTGCAGCAAGGCGCCCAGCGCCGGTTCGGTCGGCTCCGGCAGCCGCACATCGGCCCGGTCGCTGCAACCGATGGTCGTTACCTTCGCTCCGGCCTGATTCAGGCG
>JAPOSK010000618.1:0-1111 GCA_026709725.1 Paracoccaceae bacterium
ATAGACTCGGTTCGCACAAACGCAGGTCTGTCCGTTGTTGCGCTACTTGGACATCATGGCTCCCTGCACAGCTTCATCAAGATCGGCATCATCAAAGACAATGAAGGGAGCATTACCGCCAAGTTCCATGGAGACCTTTTTGATCTGATCGCCAGCCTGACGCATGAGGATGCGCCCGACTTCAGTGGAACCGGTAAAGGTGATCTTGCGAACGGTGGGGTTGCTGCAAAATTCCTCCCCGATGGAACGGGAGCGGGTGGACGGGACGACAGAGAAGAGCCCTTTTGGAACACCGGCCTCCTCAGCCAGTGCGGCCATGGCCAGAGCCGAGAGCGGAGTCTCGCTGGCGGGGCGGGCAATGAGTGCACAACCGGCGGCAAGGGCCGGTGCAACCTTGCGGGCAATCATGGCATTGGGGAAATTCCACGGCGTAATGGAGGCGACAACACCAACAGGCTGCCTGATGACAACAAGCCGCTTGTCTTCCTGATGACCGGGAATGATCTCGCCATAGGTCCGCTTGGCTTCTTCGGCGAACCACTGGATAAAGGAGGCGCCATAGAGGACTTCGCCCCGGGCCTCGGCGAACGGCTTGCCCATCTCGGCCGTGAGGATCGTGCCAAGATCATCGGCATTGTCGATCATCAACCGGTACCAGTCCATGAGAATTTCAGACCGGTCCTTGCCGGTGCGGGATGCCCATTCAGGCTGGGCATCACTCGCGGCATCAATCGCACGCTTGACCTCCGGAATCCCGAGATCGGCGACAGCCGCGATCACATCACCCCGGGCAGGGTTGGTCACCGGGAAGGTCTTGCCATCATCGGCATCAATCCAGTCTCCGGCGACATAGGCCCTGGTCGTAAGGATTTTGGGATTTTTAAGGAGGGCATCAAGATGTGTATGTTCGAGCATTGCCAATCTTTCTTGTTTACGAATGGAGTCAGGACTATCTTGACCATCGCACGGGAGATTTCAAGACCGCTGTCAGATGATGGATCAATAATGGTAACGCGGACCATCCAGCCATGACTTGTGCAAGACCAGTCTGGAGCACAACGCCCCCGACCCGGGCAGCGGACCCGCCGCCCGGCAGGGCGGAGCGTGTCGC
>JAPOSK010000618.1:1892-3890 GCA_026709725.1 Paracoccaceae bacterium
TCGACAGCAGCATTCATGCGCCCATGCTGGCAAAGATTCCCCAATGACGCAAGCACTCGGAGAAACACTTCGTTTGATCTGCGGCTGGAACCCGCTTGAATGCAAGGTTCATGCAAGCCGTTTGGTGGCAATCACCAAACGGGAAAGGGATTGACATCCTCTTCCACTCGGATTGCGAGGGGGTGGGCATAAGAACTCTCTCAAAAATCGTCCATCTTATGCTTGACAAGTCGCTACAGAGTGTATATCCGTCAGGCCTGATTTATGCGCTAAGATGCGCTGGACCTGATTGGAGGAAATGGTATGTAATTGTGGTTATTTATATATAGGAGAATAAAATATGAATAAAGAACATGAATTTGAATGGCATGAACAGAAACGTCCATCAAGCATCAAAAAGCACAACAGTGATTTTGTTGATGCAACTGAAATCTTCGATGGCTGACAAGCACTTCATGCACCATCAACATACCCAGATGAAAAACGCTGGGCTGTCATTGGCAGACTGAAGGGCATGATGATCACGGTGGTCTATACTCTGCGGGGTGACCGGTGAATTCGCATTATAGCTACAGGAATGGCAAGCAGGGATGAACGACAACGATTTGACAATCATGACCCTCCGGGAGGCGCGTCAGCTTGAGGGAAGGACCAACTGGGAGGCGCTGCAGCAGCAGGAAACGGCTGGAATTGAGCCCGAGAAGGATCCTGACGAAGGCGAGTTTGACTGGTCAAGGGCGCAGGTGTCCATGCCACGCCCAAAACAACCTGTCTCATTACGGCTTGATGCTGAGTCATAGCTTTCTTCAAATCAGAGGGAGAAGGCTATCAGACCCGGATGAACGCAGTTCTCCGGAGTTACATGAAGGCACGACAATCCTAACGGAGATGAAACTTGTGGTACATTGGTTCTGACTGCCATCTGACAAAACCAATGCGCAGGGATGATGGCATCTCCGGGAAGGAGCATGAGGGATAAAACCCCGATGGACCCCTGGTGCCACCGCAGCCGGAGATCACGGTGGCCTGGGACCACCTGTCCGTTTTGAGGCCCTGGACACTGGTTGACAGGCACACCCCGGTCAGCGGGGGCTGCGCGGATATGAAGAGCTGAACCAATGAACTTCATGAGTCGGCCAACTGTGTGTCATTGGTTTGTCAAACAAAGACAACCCTCAGCTGCGTCAGATGTCACAGCTTGTCGAGGAAGGAAAAGTCGCATAAATACAGCAGGTGAGGCAACGCCGCTCACTGAAGTTTCAACAAAGAGCGGGACATTCCCCAAGACTGTTCGTGAAGGGGTTATGATAGTGAGGCTTTTTGGAATGACGCTCCACTGGTCATTTGTGCTGGGAGCGATCCTGTGGTTGCCGTTCCTGTTCATTTTCATTTCTGTCATCCGGTTTGGGATTGAACCGGTACTCCCCTGGATGGCCATTCGCGACCTGCTGTTCTCTGCTGTTCTGGGTCTGCCTCTGGCATTGATCAGTCGAGGGGTTCATTCAACAGGACATCGGGTCGTTGCCTGGATGATCTTTGGAATTTGTGGCCTGGTGACATATTATACAGTGCTTATCGGTGGCCTGATTGGTCCGGTTGGGATGCTTGCGGGTGCAGGGATCGGTTGTCTGCCCGCGCTTCTGGTGTGGAGTGGTTTCGTTTGGCATCGCCGCAGGAGCGGGCCCAATCATGAGGGTTGACTCCCGAGCACAAGGGCTTCGTTGATCGAAATGCGGCCCGGTCGGCGGAATGCCATTACGGATGTCGATGGATTTCTTGTTGGCAATGCGGAGGACCAGCGGCTTAAAAGCGGTGTGACCGTGATGCGGAGCGCCGGGCCCTTTGCGGCCGGAGTCAGTGTACTGGGGGGTGCTCCCGGAAGTCGGGAGACAGATCTTCTGGCACCCGGATCCCTGGTCAAGAATGTCGATGCCCTCGTTCTCTCGGGCGGTTCTGCCAATGGTCTTGATGCGGCATCGGGTGTGGTCGAGGCACTCA
>JAPOSK010000046.1 GCA_026709725.1 Paracoccaceae bacterium
CTCCGAACTGTTTCCCGTCAAACCGCCAGCACTACCCTTGTTGGGGAATGGGGCACCCCGCGAGGGGGTGCCCTGCTTCAACGATGCCGACTAGTCATCAGTCAGCTCTGCGCCGAAGCCTCCGATCATCCTGTGAGTTGAAGTTGCCTCAGCATGGAACGCCCCAACTACATCAGTCGGAGTGTTGTTGCCTTTTGTTACTGCGTGATCTGAGTCTGTGTACATGCGAGCCTCCCATTCTCCGGCTGCATCGGACTCATTCCCATCGATAGTCCATGTTACGTCACTACCATTAAACTCGTTGGTTCCATCCCATCCAGCAGAGTTTAACTTCACACTCCACGTAGAAGCAGTTGGATCATCTGCCACGAAATTGTGAATGGTACCCTCCAGCTCAGAGTCACTTGCAGTAGCAGCGAACTTGACCTCTAGCATTGCATCTGCTGTGAACTCACCTGCATTGCCGGTTTCAGCTTTGCTGTCATAGATAGAAAACAATCCAGCAGCTTTCCCGGAATACTTAGCGCTTCCACTGACGAAGCCGGAGAGATCGGTCAGAAGGTCCGTCGCTGTACCTGCTTCCCCATAAAACGGAGCAGCCCGCAGCGGCTCAGTCTTTAGGGCGGGATTAACTTGTTTCCACCAGCCGAAATAGACGTATTCAGCGTCCTGAATTTGTATCTGACCACTCGGCGTAAATGTCCAAGTACCGGTGAGGGTAATATTCCCGCTATCCCCTTTCAGTGAGGTACAAGTAGCACCAGTGCACTCGTATCTACCGCTTGCTCCCCTAAACTTTCCTGATATTGTCCTAGCAGAGCCTTCGGGATAATTTGTAGTCCCCGTCGGGAAAACGTCTGGACCGATATCTGGACTAGCGGTACCAGATGGAATAGTAAACACCCCAGGCCTACCGGATACCTCAGTTAATCCACTTGTAGTCGGTGTGAAAGCCTTCCCTTCTGCCGCATCCCTATTATGGTACAGCATTGCTGTATCAGTAAATGGCGTCGAGGGAGTTGAATTATCACGGGCTGCCCCGCTCCAAGCTGTTGAAGATCCTGGGATAGATCCCTCAAGAGCAGGGCGCGCTGTAGTAGGATTCTGGATCGTAACTCCAGTAGGCAAGTTTGAAATTGGAGTGATCGTTAAATCACCACTTGTTGCATCTACTGTTACCGTACCGACATACAGCCCTAACTTACCGTGATATGCCTTACCTTTAGCTAGCCTAGTTGCGGCATCTGCATTAATCCCACTGTCCCGAGCCAAGATATCTGCTTCCAAGCTCTCGATCATATCGATAGCTGCTTGATGGATATCCCGCACATCGCCGTATGTGTCGCGGTCTGCGTCCTCAAGGATAAGTTCGTCGATGACTATCTTAGCGGCATCGCGGATGGCCTCCTGCGCCGCAAGTTGCTGCTCTAGAGTAGCGCTGGAGCTAAGGGCTTCGGAACGAGCCTGAGCTGCGGCAAGCCTGTCCTCTGCGATTCCGACGTCAGTCAAGGAGCGACTCAGATCCGCCTGCGCATCATCGAGAGCATCCTGCGCGTCCTCTGCGTCTGATCCGTGGTCTAATAGGGCATTGACGAGAGCCTCATGCGCATCAACCAGATCCCGCCGTGCATCTCGAATCGCCCGATAGTCTGCACGGTCTGCACTAGCTACAGCCTGCTCAGCATCCGTGACATCCTCAGCGAGAGAAGTTTCTAAGGCTGACTGATCGTCTGCGATCGTAGCGAGTTCAGCTATGGCATCATCAAGCGCCTTCTCTGTAACCTTGTACTCGGATGCTGGCGCATCTTCTTGGAGCACAAGGAGAGCTCTAGCAGAATTCCTGACTGCTACCTGAGCCTTCTCCTGCGCTCCGAGCGTAGCGTCGTCAGGCAGGTTCGCGAGAGCTGTCTGCGCGTTCATGAGAGCCTCTTTCGCCCGATCCAAAGCGGTCGGTGGCGGAGGCGGAGGCGGAGGCGGAGTCGGAGTCGCTGTGAACATCGCTTCGCCACCCGTAGAGGTAGCTGTGAAACTACCATCTACTGCCTTAACGACCATGATCGTGCAATCAGACCCATCCGCAGGGCACGCGATCGTTCCGGTATTTGTTGGCAGAGATTCGCCTGCGGAAATCGTCACAGGCTCTCCCTCAGTGAGTCCATGACCAGAAGGGAGATCATAAGTCTCAGGGGCGACATTCGCCGTGAACATCGCTTCGCCACCCGTAGAGGTAGCCTCGTAGGTGCCGTTTACTTCCTTGACGACCCTGATCACGCAATCCATCCCATCCGCAGGACAAGAGATCGTCCCTGTAGGTGTCGCTAAGGTCTCACCGGCTTTGATCGTGCTGTCCCGTCCCTCGGTTAGCCCGTGACCAGCAGGCAACGGATCATGCGTTGTAGGAGCTGGTTGCTCCGCAGGCGTATTGTTGCTCGAACCGCCGCATGCGGCCAGTCCGACACTGACGGAGGCCACAAGGGCCAGGCGCGCCAGCAGATGGGTCCGTGCTATCTTCATTTCGTGCGCTCCTTCGTTCGGATTTGGTGTCGAAATGACCCGTGAGTAGATCACTGCCATCACACTTAGCGGCGCGATCGCGTGGAATTGGAACAATATACGTTCCGTGTGTCAACACCCCACTCACGAAATTTTCACGCGGATATCACGTCGCACTCACACTGCCTCATGCAGGCTTCCTTCGAGTGCGGCCCTTCCTGCAAATCATTGAAGAATCAGTATCTTGCTTGATTTTCCTAGACTTTTTCCGCTTCAACGCGGTGAAATGGTACGGGCATCCGCGCACGGGACAGGGGTAATCCTCACCCTCTGGGGGGAGGGGATGCTCCGGGTGTGTCGATGGCGCATAATAGTGCCAGAGGCGGCATTCCTTCTCGTACGCCTGCCTCATGGTGGGGTAGTGCCAGACCCGGAACTCAGCGAAACTGCCATCCTCCGCGCATTCGAGGAGGATGTCCCTCACGTCGGTATCCGACCGCCCGAGGCACCCGACCTCGAAGACTCCACGGCTGTTCGTCTTCCCTAGCGCGAAGGCACCTGGCATCTCAGACCACGGGCGTTCAGCAATCCACTCGGCCTTAAGGGGCTGCGGTTTGTACCACTCAGGGTTTACCATCGGCATGATCCGTGGTATGGGGTGAGTGTCTATTTCCCCCTTACATTAGATCAGGCTCGATTGCAAGGGCCGGGTTGCGGGCAGGAAGGGATAGGCCGTAGCCTCGCGTCCCTCCTTCCGCCCTTGGGGAATCCAGCCCGTGCCGTACCGAGTCCAACTCTCTGAGCATTCATTGACTATCGAGTTCGATACTCGGGAAGAGGGAGCCGCTGCCTACGAGGCAGTCCGTCATCTCGTCCCGTACTTGGGTCCAGCCCGCCCGGTGAACGCAGCCCCCGAGAGAGCTTCCGCGCCGAAGGCGGCTCCCCAGGTCAAGGTAGCCCAGATCCACAGGAGCCCCGGAGGGGCCGTCCCTCGCGGGTATCACCAGGCGACGAACCCAATCGGCAAGACGAAGGCTCGTTCCCGGATGCTGGCTTGGCTGCGGGCGCTTCAGGATATCGACGCGAATGCCGCCGGAATCTCCAGCCGAGAACTGAGCCGCCGCCTCAAAATCGCAGGACCGACGGGGATAGGTCAGTCCTACCACCCGATTCGGAAAATCCTAGAGAAGCACGGGTTCGACGACCCGAGGGAGGTATTCGGCAAAATCCAGATCGACGGACAATCCCGCTACGTGCGGACGGACAAGACAGAGAGTGCGGTTGCGATTCTGCGCCAGTACTTCGAGGACTAGCCACGCGGGGAGGTAGTCTCATTTGATCCTAGCTCCCCGCGCAGCCGGTGCGGGACGATCAGCCGTCAACGA
>JAPOSK010000540.1 GCA_026709725.1 Paracoccaceae bacterium
CAAGGATGGCTGATTCGAGCCGTCAGCAGTCTTGGCACTTAGGTATATAATCCCCAAACGAAGCCCCGCTGGCCAAGACACCACCTCTACGAGTCCGATTCAAAACCAGCGTTCTGAAACCGTGTTTGGTCACATTCTCTGGCGGTGATTTCTCAATTTCTTGCAGGCGTTCAAGAGTTGGTTCGAACTGACTTATCCACTCCTGAAGGGTGGGGCCACTTTCCAGAGCGGATCTCCAGAATGCGGCAACATCACGATCAATTTCTATCATCACTGCAAAATCGGTCAATTTCTCCATGACAGATGTCAGTGAAACAACTGCTCCGCCCGCAAAGGGCTCAATCAGGATTTCAGATTTGGTATGCTTTAGCCATTCACGAATGTGCGGTATCAACCATGTTTTGCCGCCAGGGTAACGGAGCGGACTGCGTTGTGGCACGCTGGCAACATTGACAACTGGAATGCGAGAGGTTGGGAAGTCTGCGTGAGACATAGGGGCATGAACCGTCATGACAGCACCCCGCTGTCGAAACCATTATCCACCTTGAGCATCCAGCAGGTCAGGCACTTGCCCTTCATCAAATGCACCATCAGGTTCAATTGTTGGACCGTATCGCCCTCCCGTATGTTGTGGCGACCCGAAAACTCATCCAGGTGCCGCCGCAAATGCTTCGGGGACATCTTTTGGTGTACCCCCTTGCGCGTACGCTTGAACATAAGGAAGGATTCAATGCCATTTGTGGGGATCATACCGTCCCATGCATATTCTCCTGTGGAGTGGTTCACAGAATCGTTTTGGTAGCCCTCAATGCCTTCATAGGGTTTGTGTTCATTGGTATAGAGGCCGAAGCCTTCTTCGACAATGCCTTGGATAAATCCTTTTAACATGTCCCCTTTTGTTGATTGGGCAGCACTCATAGCAACAGGATTAGTCTTGTGATCCCTGATCCCGCGTCCGGTCTTGAGGCCAAACCGGGGCTTATCGGTACACACCCGGCACTTGTATGTTATGGAATTACGCTTGGTGCCTGCCAATACACTGCCTGTCCCGCAATACGGACAGCGCGGGCCATCGGTCGTGGCAATCGACTCAACCCGGATGCGGGCTGTTTCGTCATTGGGGAATTTGTGCATCATTTGCATAAGACTGATGGTCTGGTGATAGTGTTTCTCAGGGGCTTTCTGTGCCTTAATCTACCTCTAATTGTTACAAACCATTTATGGTGATTTTTTGTAATTGTCAAATTGTCAATGCACTTTCTCAAACTTTTATGGAACCTTCAAATATTTGCTGCGCAACTCGGAAAGTGAAGGCCTCGACAACCAATGGAGTATCGGGAATTGCGACACCAGTCTTGAATCGCCTTTGCCGAAAGGCATGATATTTGCCCCAGAATACACAATCTGAAGCAAAAATTCCTGCAATTGGAACAGCGTTAACAATATTGAGCAATAATCCTAGCCATCTTGAATCTCAATGGGTCATACAGGAAGCACCGGATATCCGTGAAGGTTACGCAGAGCTTCTACAGTGTTTGATTGGGCCTGGACATCTCGACAGGATTCTTTCATGATCTGAAAGACCGGCCAAATTCAAAGAGTTTACGGCACGATCAGGTGGATGTTGTGCTCATTCATGCAGGGCAAACCAATTGAAGAGATCACCAACGGGTGCGATGGTCCAAAACCAGCGACATGACATGTTCGCGCCGTTATTCTGAGCGAACAGGAAAGGTTTGATGATTTGTGTATGCGCAAGGTGTTGGCAAATGCCAGGAATGGTGACGTCAGCGCGATTGGCTGACTGGCAAAGCGCGGGCTCTGCCAGTCAGGATTCCCGAATGATTTCAAGTCAGTGCCCTTGGCGCTTTGGTGGTTATCCCCTATTCAGCCGCGGCGGCATCAATTGTCAGCAGCAGCTCTGAGTCGTCAATCAGGTGGTATCGCGGTCGTTTTCCCGAGAGTTTTTCACTTTCCGAGAGAATGATCGGCACGCCCTCGCCCCGCTTCTCCATAATATGTGTTCGGGCCCTGATGATGCCATCCTGCTCAACGGGACACCGGGCCAGCTGGCTTGTAATCGTCTCATTGCGGGAAGCCTGCCTGTAGGGCAGACTGTCGGGAGTCATGGTGTTCACCAGAGCACCCGGCGTGAACAGTTCCATGCGATCATCAAACAATCGAAGCCGAATCTTGCTGCCAGGCATTGAATAGTCCCGATGGGCAACAGCATTCGTGACGGCTTCAAACACAGCGAGCATGTCATACTGCGGAACATCCTGACGCCCACCGTCCGCCTGTTTCCTTGCGGCAACCCACATGTTCTTGCGGACAAATGCACATGCCTGGTTGATTTGCTGGTCCAGCGGTCCGGTGATGTCCTGGGCATCACGCTGGTACGCCCTTTCCGATAGGGGTGATATGGAGACGCCGCGGTACGCCACTGCCTGAATGAACGCGTTCGGGAGAAAGCAATGGGGTTGACGGGATGCCAGAAGTACGCCTGCGACCGAGGGCCGCCAGATGCCGAAATGATCTTGTGATGCCATGCCAAGTTTGGCGAGAAACATCTCTGCCGAATCATATGTCAGTGGCCCCGCAAAACGTTGCCAGAGCGATGGATCCAGGTCATCAAGTCCTGCACCGGGAACAGGTGTTTCATCAAACCTGATCACGCTCGACTGGCTTCGCTGCTGCATCAACCGTGCCAGCTGATCGGGAGGAATCTGTCGCTTTGATGAGCCGATCCGATGAAGATATCCACCCGGGCTCTGGTGAACAAAAAGACCCGGCGGGATGTCAACGCGAACAATCGGCTTCTCATGCCCGCGGTCATCTGCCAGTGTCATTCGTTCGATAGTGATGACCCCCGGTGGCTTCAGGGAATCTTCCGAGGCCTGCCTTGCCAGCGCCTCCACCGCATCCAGCTTCTCGACAGGTATCCCCTGCACAGTGCGGGTCCTGTCATGCACGCCAAGGAGGAGAATGCCGCCACGGGTATTGGCAAGGGCCGCAAATTCATCAGCAAGGGCCTCCTGCCTTGGCCCCCGGATCGCATCACCGGAGAAATGAACCTCCTTCAATTCCAGATAACTGTCTTCGCCGAGCCTGATCTTTTCCAGCAGTGCATTTCGTGTCGTATTCACGCCAGACCTCCTGATCGGGGCGCTCCCCGGGACCGCCGGAACGCCGTGAATCCCCTCCATTGATCAGCAGGTTTCCCAACAGAACGATTTTGGGCGCACGCTGAGGGAGCATTGACACGATGCTGCCCGGTGCAGGAAAAGACACGGTCTGGCAGGGCGGACTGCCCATGCACCCCATCTCGCCCCATCGGAATTGGTTTCATGGTTCCGGATCTTTGCTACCGTCCGATTTGCGCCGTATGCTCGATGGGGTAAAAAGTGTAGGACAGTGTGATCGTTCCATACTGGCCCGCTTCGGGATCATCAACAATCGCCGGGTCGATGTAGAAGAGGACGGGCATCTGCACGGTTTGACCCGGCTCGAGACTCTGCTCCTGAAAACAGAAGCACTCAATCTTGGTGAAGTATTCCCCCGCTGCAAACGGGAAGACGTTAAAGGTCGCACTGGCGGCTGCGGGTGATGGTGTCGGATTATGGGCAATGTAGTGAGCGAGATTCGTCTCTCCGATCCGGACCGTGATCTCGCGTTCTTCCGGGCGGAAGCGCCAGACCATGTCACGCGACAGCGATGCATCAAACCGGACCGTGATCTCCCGGTCGAGGATGGTCGTGGTGTTTTCACTGGCCACAAGCGGTGTCCCGCCATAGCCGGTCACCCGGCAGAACCAGTCGTAGAGTGGGACAGATGCCCAGGCGGCACCGCACATGACAAGGACCAGCAACAGCA
>JAPOSK010000296.1 GCA_026709725.1 Paracoccaceae bacterium
CTCAACAACCTCAAGGACATCAGCCTCGATCCCCGCTTCGCCGCCATCTGCGGCTGCACCGACGCCGATCCCGACACGGTGTTCGCGCCTGAGCTTGACGGACTGGACCGGGAGGCCATCCGCACCCGGTGCAACGGCTACAGCCGGCGGGGCGACGCGCGTCTCCGCAACCCCTTCGATGTCCTGCCTCTCCTGCGGAAACGGGAGTTCCGCCCCTGCTGGTTCCGGGCCGGCGCCCCGCGCTTCCTCTTCGAGACATTGAAGGCCGGATCGGTCGGCCCCATGGAGCCGGAGGGACGCCTGGCCGACCGGTCCCCGGTCGCGAGGTTCGAAGGGGGCGGCATCAGTGCCGAGGCCCTCCTCTTCCAGACCGGGCCCCTCACCGTCACAGGCGAGCGGAGCGACGGCTTCGACACCCTCCACAAGCCGGACCATCCCAACCGGGAGGTGCGCATCAGCCTGAACCGGGGACTGCTCCGGCATCTGGGCAGGGCGGTCACGGAAGCCGCCGGCCGGGGCCGTGATCTCTGCACCCGTCTCGGGACAGGTGACCCCGAAGGCTTCGCGGAGACCCTCAGGGCCTGGCCGGCCGGCATTCCCTGCCAGGGGCACGCCGCAGGCGCCCGCGCCCGCTACGCGGCCTGGCATGCCGGTCTCCTGCATATGGCCTTCCGTTCCATCGGGGTGGAGGTGCAGAGTGAGGCGGCCTCCGGCCATGGCCGGGCCGGCATGGTGGTCCATCTCGGGGATCAGGTGTTCATCCTCGAGTTCAAGATGGCGGACAGTGCGGATGCTGCCGAGGTAGCACTCGACGCCGCCTTCACCCGGATGCGGGAGAAGGGCTACGCGGAGGGATGCCGGGACCATGACGGGCCCGTCCATCTCATCGCCATCGCCTGCGGGCGGGAGGCGCGCAACCTCTTGGAGGTGCGGGCGGAGCGGGTGTGATTGCGTGAGGGGACAGGTCGCATCCATTGGCTCTGGAGCCCATTGTCTTCGGCACGGATGGTGGGTTCACGGTGCCCCGAGAGGCCGGTCACCTCTCCCAAACAGCACCCACGCCGCAGGGAGCGCTCCGGATGCTTGCGCAGCCGCACCGCTGGCCATCCGCAAGGCCCTGCCATCCCGTTCACCCCGCTGAACACCGCCTGTCCCGGTCGCCCTGCCCCCGGAGACATCTGCAGGACCTCCCAGACCTATACCCGTACCCCCAAGGCACCCTGCGTGGCAAATTCGAGCAATGGTGTCGCGGTCTGACAGCTCACGCGGACACCCGAATAGCCACCTGAATTGCCCTCCACAGTTTGCGGTACTCTCGGCTGAAGCTGCGGTGACAGGCGGCAGACAAGGCAGGCAGACATGACCCATCGACGATCGTGAACACCTGGCCATCCCGGTTGCCGACCTGATGGCGGCCCTTGCGGACCGCGATGCCTTGATTGCCGAGCTCCGCGCGACGATCACTATCCAAGCCGCGCGCATCGCCGAGCCGGGGCACCGTCCGGGGCTTGACCGCGCCAGCAGCGGCAGGCCAGCGTTGCAAACTGGATTTCACAGGCAGATGGCACGAAAGAAATGCATGGTTTCGGGCAGAGCCCGGATGCTCCCCTTCTTCTGTTCCCGGCCGGGAGTGAACGGGTGTCCTTGTGTCATGTGCAAAATCCTGGAAGACGGGCTGCAAGGCGGTGACCCGGAAGCGGCCCGTGTTTCTGGTCATCGGGTGATCAACGCTCCCCGTATCCAGGCAACAGATTCTCCATCGGCCCATGCACCGGTCTTCGAAGCAGCCGGGAAGACAGGCAGGGCCGGGGAGGCCCATCCGGCTACAGGCAGGACTTCACCCCTGTTTTGATATGGCCCCCTGCGTTGCACTTCAATCTGGCATTGCACATCAGGCCGGAAGTGGTGTTTGGCGGAAACAGCAAACTGCAATATGGGCAGGAATGTTCGAGGTGAATATCAGATGTGGATGGCGCGACCGTAGGCGTGCAACACACTTTCATGCATCATTTCGGAGAGAGTCGGGTGCGGAAAGACCGTCCTGATCAACTCCTGTTCCGTGGATTCGAGACTCCGGGCAATGATGTAGCCCTGTATGAGTTCCGTGACATCCGTGCCGATCATATGGGCTCCAAGGAGTTCACCGGTTTCGGCATCAAACAGCGTCTTGATGAGACCTTCAGCATCACCAAGCGCAATCGCCTTGCCATTGCCGATGAAGGGAAACCGGCCGATCTTGATACTCCGCCCCCGCTCCAGAGCCTGGCTTTCGGTGAGACCGATGGAGGCAATCTGGGGCATGCTGTAGGTGCACCCGGCGATCTGTTCAGGCCGGATTGGATGCGGGTTTGCGCCCGCGATCAACTCGGCAACCATGACGCCTTCATGACTGGCCTTGTGCGCCAGCCAGGGAGGGCCGGCCACATCGCCGATGGCATAATGCCCGTCGACGCTGGACCGACAATGGTCATCAGTGACAATATGGCCCCGATCCGTTGCGATGCCGATCTCCTCAAGACCGATCGATTCGACATTGCCGGTGATGCCAACGGCCAGGATGACGGTATCGAAATTGTGAGTCTGGATCTCATCACCTGATCTGATAACAGCCTCAAGCCCCCCCTTGCATCTCGTGAGTGTCTTGACGGATGAATCAGTCAGCAATGTCATGCCCTGTCCAGTGAATTGCCTGCGCGCAAATTCGGCGATCTCGGCATCTTCGGTCGGCAGGATTGTTGGCAGGATCTCGACGACGGTGGTGTTGGCGCCAAGCGTGTTGTAGAAACTTGCAAACTCAATCCCGATCGCGCCGGATCCGATAACAAGAAGCCTGTCTGGCATATGGGGCGGTTGCAGGGCATGTCTATAGGTCCAGATCCGCTCGCCATCTGCCTCAATGTCCGGAATTGTCCGGGCTCGGGCGCCCGTCGCAATGACAACACTGGCAGCTTCAATATCCACCGGACCCGAGTCGGTTCTGACTCGAATCTGTCCTCTGCCAGTCAGTGTTGCCTCGCCCCAGACAGTGTCGATCCCGTTGCGCCCGAGGAGCATCTTTATGCCTCCGTTCAACTGGGCAGCAACCTGGCGTGATCGCTTGACCATCGCTTCAAGATCGGGCTCAACTGCGGTCGCATTGATACCGAAGACTCCAGAATGCCGCATGGTATGGAGGAGTTCTGATGAACGCAGAAGAGCCTTGGTCGGGATACAGCCGTGATTGAGACAGATGCCGCCAAAATGTTCGCGCTCAGTCGCCACAACCCGAAGGCCGAGTTGGGCAGCCCGTATGGCTGCGACATAGCCACCCGGCCCTGTCCCGATTACAGCCACATCATAGTGGCCGCCGGATGCGTCGTTCCCGACCATGACTTCTACGGGTCCGTCACGGCGTCGGGAGGACATGCATCGGCATTCCGTATTTCGTTAACGATTGCACCATAGCCACCCCCCTTGAGCCAGTCGTCCTCTTCCCGGGTGTTGATGCGACCGAGAGCCTGATTGCGATAGGGAAAGCGGCCAAACCTGTGGATAATCTCCTTGTGGGCACGGGCATGAAGAAGATTCTCTTCACCATTCTCTGCCATGCGCTCCCTGATGAACTTGATGCATCTGTCCTGATCAGCAGGATCCTCACTATGCATGAAGGGAAGGTAGACGAAATGACGCCGCTCTGGCGGAAGCGCGAGATCAAGATCGCGTTCAATCATGAGACTGGCATTCCTGCGGGCCCTGGCATCGCTGGCAAAGGCTTTCGCAGAACCCCGGAACATGTTCCGGGGAAACTGATCAAGAAGGATCAGCAATGCAAGGCCACTTGACGAATCAGTCAGCCAGTCATCAAGCTTGCCAGCGACAGCAT
>JAPOSK010000202.1 GCA_026709725.1 Paracoccaceae bacterium
GAAAATGATACCGGTTGGCATAGCGGGGCGGGGTTGCAATTGAGAGATCCGGAAAGCGCCTGAAGAGCGTGGTGAGGGCAATGGCGAGTTCCAGCCGTGCAAGTGGTGCGCCAATGCAGAAGTGGAGACCGGCACCGAACGATGTGTGGGGCAGTGGATCCCGGTAGGGGTCGAAATGATCGGGATTGCCGTAGATCAGGGGATCCCGATTGGCAGATGCGAGGACAAGCCCGATTGTGCTGCCCTCGGGGAATTCATGACCGGCAGCAGTGGTATCGCGCATGGCGATACGTTCAAAAATATGCAGGGGCGGATCAAAGCGCAGGATTTCCTCAACGGTTGCGGCAATCTGGTCGGGGGCCAGAAGTGGCATGATCTCAAGACCGGATTCAAGGAGGACATTGACTCCGTTCCCAATGGCGCTGGCCGTGGCTTCATGGCCGGCGTTGAGGAGCAGAATGATCGTTGCGATCGCTTCATCGCGTGCAAGCTTCTCTCCCCGTTGATCCGGCTGCAGGAGTCTGCCGATCAGAGTGTCGGCCCCGGTGCCCTGTTGACGGTCAAGAATGTCATTGATGTATGCAGCAAACGCCCGCGCGGCCCGGTTGGCCCGATGCTCAATCCCGATATCCCGCCGTGCCTGGTAGACGGCAACCATATCATGTGACCAGGAAAGCATCCGGTCAGCCATCTGCTGCGGGATGCCAAGCAGGTGGGCAATGGTCAGAACGGGGAGTTGCTCGGCATAATGGCCAACGAGTTCGTATGGACGGCTGTGATCAGAGCAGCTTTCTGCCTGATCAAGGAGGGCATTGGCGGTCGCCTCGATGAAGGGCCGGAGCGCGTTGATTGCCCTGCTGGTAAATGCCCGTGTCAGGATCTTGCGGATCCGGGTATGTTCAGGCGGCTCGAGCGCGAGAAGTGAAAAGGCTTCCAGACGGGCAAAATCGGCAAGATGGGGATCTGTCAACCCGCTCCGTTCCGGTGAAAATGCCCGGCCCCAACTGCGATCGCGCAGGAGCTGATTCACCGTCGCCGAATCAAATGCATGCACCGTCCCGTAGTCGTCCCAGTGGACAAGATCGCCAAGTGCCCGGGCCCGGTCGTAGAACGCGTAGGTTGACTGGACAAATGCATCCTCAGTGGGTGACTGGGCGATGGACTGAAGGGATGTGGTCATGGCCTCAGATGCAGCGGCCGCCATCAACCTCAAGAATGGCACCAGTGATCATGCGCGCTTCATCGGATGCAAGAAAGACCGCCGCTGATGCGATATCATCGGGGTGGCTGAAACGACCAAGCGGTATGGTGGCAAGGAATTGTGCACGGCGCTCCGGAGTCTCCGGTCCGCCCATGAAGGTCTCAAGAAGACCTGTGGTGCCCATCACCGGGGCGATCCCGCAGACCCGGATGTTGTCGGAGGCGAGTTCGGCAGCAAGTGATTTGGTCAGCGTATTCACGGCACCCTTGGTTGAGTTGTACCAGGTCAGCCCCGGACGGGGACGAATCCCGGCAGTCGATGTGATGTTGATCATCACACCGGAACCGCTCCTGCGCCAGTGCGGAAGAATGGCCCGAACCATGTGATGGATCGAAAAAACATTGACCTCGTAGACTTTGCGGAATTCCTCGGCAGTGACATCAAGGAGCGGCTGGTTCCTGTGGCTCCAGCCGGCATTATTGACCACCACATCAAGGCCCGACATGGCATCAATACAGGCGGCAACCGTTGCCGCAACCTGCACCGGATCGGCAACATCGCACTGATAGCCGTCGGCCTGACTTCCGCCATGGGTCGTGTTGATATCAGCAACGACAGTGTCGTTGGCATCCATGTCGACATCAAGAGCGGCGACGCGGGCACCCTCGGCGCAAAAGCGCCGGGCCATCGCAGCCCCAAAGCCGGAACCGGTGCCTGTGACCAGAATCCGCTTGCCATCAAGTCGCATGATATCCCCCTTCATCCTGTCCATTGCACGATGGTCTTGAGGCGTGAGAATTGACGGAGGGCCTCAAGGCCCTTTTCCCGGCCATGGCCGGATTTCCCGACGCCGCCAAAGGGCAGTTCCACGCCACCGCCCGCCCCAAAACAATTCAGAAAGACCTGACCGCACTCAAGGGCATTGGCGATGCGGGTCTGCCGGGCACCATCGCATGTCCAGACGCCGGCCACAAGTCCGTAATCGGTCCCATTGGCAAGCCGTACAGCATCGGCCTCATCAGCAAAGCGCATACAGGAAAGAACGGGGCCGAACACCTCATCCTGCATCAGCGGATCCGACGGTTCCAGCCCGGAAAGCAGGGTTGGGGGAACGAAGAAGCCCGCATCGGATGCCTCGGGATGAATCGTGCCCCTGGCAACGACGTGATCATCATTGCATGCGCTGAGATAGCCATTCACCCGCTCGCATTGCCGGGCCGAGATCAGGGGGCCGAGATCGGGGTCGAGGTCCGGGGGTCCCGCCACACACCGCTCAAAGGCATGCTGAAGGCGGGCGAGAACCTCCGGGGCGATCTCGTCCTGAACCAGCAGGCGGGATCCGGCCGAACAGGTCTGGCCGCTGTTCTGGATGATGCCATTGAGGATCAGGGGTATGGCCCGCTCGAGATCGGCATCGGCAAAGACGATCTGGGGTGACTTTCCGCCCAGTTCAAGCGTGCAGTCAATATGGTTGCGGGCTGCGGCTGACTGGATGCGCGTGCCGGTGGTCGGCGAGCCGGTGAACGACAGGAAATCAAGCCCCGGATGTGCTGCAAGTGCTGCACCGGCGTCTTCCCCTGTTCCGGTGACCAGATTGAGCGAACCGGGAGGGAGACCGGCCTCGCGGGCCAGCTCGGTCAGTGCCAGAGTGACAAGACAGGCCTCCTCGGCCGGTTTGAGAACAACGGCGTTCCCCATTGCCAGGGCGGGCGCAAGTGTGCGGGCATAGATCTGGGCCGGGTAGTTCCAGGGAATGATATGACCCGTGACGCCATGGGGTTCACGGCGGGTTCGCACATCATGATCATTGAGATAGGGGATTGTTTCACCGCCGAGCTTGTCAACGCCGCCGCCATAGAATTCAAAATACCGTGCGGTGGCAGTGATGTCATGTGTGGCCTGAGACAGAGGTTTGCCGGTATCACCGGCCTCAAGCGCAGCCAGCCGGTCGGTGTGGGCCCGAATCATCTCTGAAATCCGCATCAGGAGCCGGCCCCGGTCCACAGGATGAAGACGGGACCATTCACCATCATCAAGTGCAGAGCGTGCGGCCTTGATCGCGCGGCTGATCTCTCCGGATGAGGAGCGGCTGATCGTGTCGATCACCTGGCCATCCGCCGGGTTGATCATTGGCAGGGTCTGGCCTGATGCTGCGCGCTGCCATGAGCCGCCAATGAAATTCGTGCATCCTTCCCAGCGCGCGCGGGTCATGATGAGACCCGGAAGGGAAGCAGGGAGATCATCGTTCCTTGACATAGGGTTGACCGCCGGCGCGGGGCGGAATGGCCTTGCCGACAAAGCCGGCCAGGATGACAATCGTCAGAATGTAGGGCAGGGCCTGCATAAACTGCACGGGAACAACACCAACCCCCTCGATGGTGATATTCTGGTAGCGGATTGCAATGGCTTCAAGCAAACCAAAGAGCAGGCAGGCCAGCAATGCATACCCGGGGCGCCACTTGGCAAAAATCAGGGCCGCAAGGGCAATGAAACCCTTGCCGGCCGTCATGTCACGGATAAAGCCGGCCGCCATGCCGGTTGCAAGATACGCTCCGCCCAGTCCGCACAGAAGACCGCAGATCATGGTGGCCTGGTAGCGGAGGGCGGTGACAGAGATGCCGCCCGTATCGACGGCTTCCGGGTTCTCGCCGACAGCACGG
>JAPOSK010000312.1 GCA_026709725.1 Paracoccaceae bacterium
CAGCGTCCTCCCGGCTGTCGCCCCCCATGATCATTTGGGCCCGAGGAACTGGCGGATGGTCCTGGGCCCGCCCGCCAGCGCGTGGAGACGGTCCTCGCCCGGCCCGGCCCCTGCCTGATCACCCCCATCCGGGACAGGCGCCGGAGATCCATGCCGGGGCGGCCCTGGCTGTGGTCCGTGCCGGGGAGGATCTGGTCCTCGAGGATGGCGAAGAGACGGTCCCGGAGGCCCGCGTCGGCATAGAGGGCCTGGAGGCCGATGAGGAGAGCGGGGATGTCATCGCGGGATTTGGGGTTGATGCGGATGTCGGCGATGCCGACTTCACCGAGCTGGAGCTGGGAGGGGCGGGTCTGGCGCATGGCAGTCCTCGAAGATTCGTCACAATCGGGCCATCCTGCCACAATCTTCGCTGGGATCGTAGCAGACTATCAACAAGAGAGTCAAGCGTTTATGCTGGAATTCGGGGTTTTCTGGCAGGCACTACATAAAACTCCATCGCAGGCCCCAAACTCAACAAAGTATCCACCTTTCATGAAATCACATGTGGCAAGGGGTCATGCCTGAAAGTGGATGACGGAAGGAAAAAGGTGGCATGTCAGGACGGCGACTGAATGTCGTCACGTCTCGAAAGAAGGGAGACATGCCAATGACCACCACGACCATCCCGCCGCTGACAGGGCCGGAGGACGCCTCCGGGATGCACGGACGGACAGTCTCCGCGGGGTGCCCGTGCATGGCTCCGGGCAGCGGTGGAAGCCGGGGTGTCCGCATCCCTCTCCAGGCATGCGGAGCCGGTCGACGACCGGCGGCGGCTGGTGCGCCACGGCCACCAGCCTGAACGCGACGTGATGACCGGGATCGGCACGGTCCCGGTCATCCAGGATGGCTTCCGCGAGAACGCGGACAGTCGGCGGGACCTCTTGCGCGATCGGGGGACCGGGGCCTTGTGGCCCCCGAACCGGCCGGGGAACCTGATGCCTCCGGGTGACGGATCCGACCGGGAGCGTCCTTGCCGCAGTACGGAACCGGACCCGCAGGACCCCGGGGCCGCCCGGGCCGCAGGACAGCCCTCGTCATGGCCCCGGGCTCATGATGGCCGCCAAGGCGAACCGGCGGTGCCTCGGGGTCCGGGCACCGCGCTGCGGTCATCAAGGGGATTGAATTGGGGATTATATACTTAAGTAACAATTATCATAATTTATTTCATATAATCAATGACATAGACCATCTGTGCTCATGGATAGCAATTCAAACATAAAATACTGATTATTATAGACTAATTTGATTTTTTATTACTTAAGTATATAATTCCCATTGAATTCCGTAATGGAATCAGCCAGATGAAAGACGCCGCCTGATCTGGCCGTCACCCACTTTCGGACATGACCCGGCAAGAGCGATTTGTGCTGGATAGCATGGGCCTGCACCTTCTGGGTGGGCAATGATCCGAACCAGTGGGAGATTTGCGATGTTCCAGCGCGTGGCCTACGATGATCTGAATGCCCGCCAGCAGGAAAATTACAACTTCCAGAAGGTGGCGGCCTGCTTGGCGAACTACGGATTCAACTGTCTGCGCCTGACCGATGACTGGCAGGGGGCCGACTTTATCGCCTGCCACATCGATGGTAAAACTGTCCTGAAGATCCAGCTCAAGGGCCGGGTGACAATCGCCAGGAAGTACCTGTGCAAGGACATCCATATCGCCTTTTTGCACCATGAAAACTGCTATGTCTATAAGCACGATGCCCTTGTGCGTTCCATTAAGGAGCAGCACCCAAGCACGATGAACACGATTTCATGGCGCGAGCGTGGCAACTTCAGCTGGGTACAGCCCCCGAAGTGGCTTCTTGCACTCCTCGCCAAGCACAACCTGCTGGGGTGATCCCCTGTGACGGGGCCGGCCCTGCTTGTTGCCTCAGCTATATTCGGAACGCCTCACAGAACAATGTGCTGGGCCGCTGAGAGGTGTGGTGGAAGCATTTGGAAGCGCGGTGGACGCTCTCCACAACAGCAACGCTGGGATGCTTGTGCGGCGAGGGCTCGCCTGCCGCTGCAAGGCACCAGATGAGGCTGTCAGAACTCAACAGATCTGCGTGGAAATTCCATTTGGAACCATGGTGTGGCAGAAGCATTGTGACCACATTCGCCAGGATTTCCTTGTAGCAAATCCGCCAAGCCTTTCGGACATCATCGTTCTTCAACTCAGCATCACCAGTTCCGATCCAGGCAATCGGATGATCATCGGAAAGACACCCACATATGTGCTCCTGGAGCTTCATGACATGCTGAGGAGTGTATTCTCTTGGCCTGTAGGGCGGTCTCTTGGCCCTGAATACAGGGACATTGAGACACGGTTGTGTGCACCCTTCAAATGCCTCACGTAGCACATTCTCAGTACCCTGCGCTTCTCATTGTTTCTCAGCACCTCAATGAGATTTTCGGGGCCAGATCCTCGAAATCCTCCACACCCAGGATGCCTGCAATGCGCTCCTTGAACTCACCGTGCTGCCTCAACTCCAGCTCTGGATCGACATGCGGCACGAGCATCCAGTTTAGGGACTTTCTGTGGGCACCGGGTGGCAGTCTCTCCCCCGACCTCATCGAGAGGATGTCTGGACCGCCCTCAACCTCACTCGGACCCCGTGGCAGATCAGAGGAGGCAATGTATTCAGACAACTCGTCGCGTAAGTTGGATGGATGGACTCTGACAATACGGGAAACACCCTGCCGACCAAACCATGTGTACGGGCTGAGGCTGGCCCTGATGAGTGCATTCGATGGCCCTAGCCGGTGAAATCGCAAGCAGATCGGCAAGGATTGTGACAGTGTTCACATAGGGCATGAAACCGTGTGGGGGCACATCTTGCCGAGGAGTCGGTCAAGCCCGTTGACATGATCCTGCCCAATAATAATACAGCTGACTTTTTGATCATATCATGATTGATGAACATACGAGCGCAACAACCAGGGCTCCCCTCTGCAACCGGATTTCCTCAGGAGGCCTCAAGCCTGACATCTGGGCACATCCCACATCGCTTTTCTGAGGCCATCCAGTTTCTTCCCGCAACAGATTCTCGTATAGGCCATCTCCAGGCACTTGTGCAGGGCTTCCGGGACCTTGTCAAAGACCGAAACCGTCTCATGCACGGCCATCCCCACGCGGCAAACACAGATGACAGCACCTGCTATGTGGTGGACGGCATGGCGTGAAGGACTGGACGGTTGACTCAATGACCGATTTTGCATGCCACGCTGCGAAGGCAATCTTCAAGGCAGGTGATTTGCGGGCAAGCATGGAGGAAGAAAATGCCTAAGGCCAGAACAACCGGTAGCGCCCGCCCTGCGATGATTGTCATCACTGCAACGGTACCACAACTGTGATTGAGCGCACATTTAAGGAGATCCCTGACAACAGTAATGACCGGGATGAGGGGAAATCTCTGGCCAACTGGCACTGGTTGCGGAGGTCTGCATGGGATGACCTTCTGCAATCAAAGAGAATCCTGCTGGTCTCCGAGGCCGGGTCAGGAAAACCTATGAGTGCCGAGACCGGGCCAAGCGATTGCAGGCTGCCAGTGAAGCTGCGTTCTACATTGAACTGGACGAACTGGCGCACGATGAGATGCATGATCTGCTGGACCCGAACGAGATCACCCGGCTTGATGCATGGCTTGCCTCGCAGTCGGATATGGCAACGTTCTTTTTGGGGATTATATACTTAAGTGACAGTTTTCTTAATTTATCTCATTTAATCAATAGGGGATTATATACTTGAGTGACCAATTTCCTAATTTATCTCATATAATCAATAACATAAACCAACTGTATCCATAGATGGGAATTAAAGCATAAAATAC
>JAPOSK010000141.1 GCA_026709725.1 Paracoccaceae bacterium
ACTGTGTATAGACGCACGATGTCCGGTTTCGGTGAATCAGAATGGAATGGGAGAGAATGACCGTTCAATCCGTCACGTACATGGCAACCGACCGACGGAATCCCGATGCGGGCACGGTTGTCAACAAATATGCATGCAGCCAACGCAAATGAGAGACGAATGCGCCTGAACGAATCGCAGGACCTTGTGCGCAATCTTGCCCGGGAATTCACAGATGACATCATCCGGCCGATGGCTGAGGAGCTTGATCAGAGTGAGCGGTTTCCCGATGATCTCTACACGCAGATGGGGGAATTGGGTCTCTTTGGCATCAGCGTTCCGGAAAACCTTGGCGGGCCCGGTCTTGATGTCCTGACATACACGCTTGTCATGGAGGAATTGTCGCGTGGCTATGCCAGCGTGGCCGACCAGTGCGGACTTGTCGAACTGATCACGACGCTGCTTGTGCGTCATGGCACACATGACCAGCAGAACAGGTGGCTTGCCGGAATTATGGCCGCGCGGATCAGGGTCGCCTACTGCATCACCGAGAGTGAGGCCGGCTCGGATGTCTCGGGGATCCGGACAACAGCCGTGCGTTCTGGCGATGGCTGGATCCTCAACGGTGACAAAATCTGGATTCACAACGCCCCCGTGGCTGATCTGGGATTTGTTCTGGCAAGAACAGATCCGGAGGCCGGTCATCGCGGAATGTCGATCTTTATTGTCGATCTGGGAAGCAGGGGTGTCGAACGCGGACCGCGGGAGCACAAGATGGGCCAACGGGCAAGCCCGGTTGGCGCGCTTCATTTCAAGGATGTGGTCCTGCCATCCGATTCACTTCTTGGAGACGAAAATCATGGTTTCCATATGATGATGAGTGTTCTGGAGAAGGGTCGTGCCGGCATTGCAGCCCTCGCTGTCGGCATTGCCCAGGCCGGACTGCAGGCCGCGCTTGACTACGCTGGCGAACGCAAGCAGTTCAGGCAGCGCATTGTTGACTTCCAGGGTCTTCAGTGGATGCTGGCGGATATGGCCAAAGAGATCTCGGCGGCGCGCCTTCTGGTGCGCGAGGCCGCAACAAGGATTGACCAGGGAGAAAATGCAACGATGATGTGCAGTATGGCAAAATGCTTTGCCACCGATATGGCCGTCAAATGCACTGCCGATGCTGTCCAGATTTTTGGAGGATCGGGGTATATAAGGGGGTTCGAGGTCGAACGGCTCTACCGTGATGCGAAGATCACGCAGATCTACGAAGGGACCAACCAGATTCAACGGACGATCATCGCCCGTGAACTCATCAAGCATGGAGCGTGCACATGACACGTCATGTTGCTCTTGTCACAGGTTCAAGTCGGGGCATCGGTCGCAGTGCTGCGATTGCGCTGGCAAGGGCAGGCTTCGCTGTGGCGGTTCACGGATCCCGTGCCAGTGATGATCTCGATCATGCGCTCGAGGATGTCAGAGCCGCGGGCGCCCGCTCTGTCAAGATCATTTACGATGTTGCTGATTGCAGCGGGTTTGCGAAACTTCTTGATACGGCTGAGGCTGCACTCGGGCCGCTGACAACACTTGTGACAAATGCCGGTGTGGGCGTGATGCATCGTGGTGACCCGCTTGAAGTGTCCGAGGCAAGCTGGGACCGCTGCCTCCTGATCAATACCAAGTCTGTTTTTTTCCTGACCCAGGAATTTGCCGGAAGACTCCTGTCCCGTGCGCGCTCTGACGACATCTTTCATGCGATCATCAATGTGACCTCAAGCAACGCTGTGGCTGCGGCGGAACCACGGATCGAATACGCAGTCTCGAAGGCCGCATCCGCCATGATTTCCAGGGGTTGGGCCGTCAGGCTCGGTCGCGAAGGGATTGCGGTGTATGATCTGCAACCGGGCCTGATCGCAACGGACATGACCGCAACTGTCATTGATCAGTACAAAAAACGTGCCGAAGACGGTCTCACACTCCTGCCCCGCATCGGCCAGCCGGAGGATATGGGAACCATCGTTGCGACGTTGGCGACAGGTCAGTTGCCCTACACAACCGGGCTCAGCATTGCAGCTGATGGCGGGATGCTTGTTCCGAGGTTCTGATGATATGAAAATTTCTCTTCCCGACGATCAGGGGCGACGGTTCGACTACACCCTGACAGGATCACAATGCCCGGTCCGGCCACTCGGAGCGGATGCCGTCAGGACGGTTTTTGCGGCGGCCCATGTGGTTGCCGATCCGTATTCATCCGATCCCTGTTCATTCGATTCAGGAGGGCGGGCAGCGATTGACTGGGATGCGACGCTGGCCTTTCGGCGCTACCTTGCCGATCTTGGCCTCGGCATTGCCGAGGCGATGGACACGGCCCAGCGGGGGATGGGTCTTGACTGGCCTTCCTCACTGGAACTGATCACCCGCACCCGGGCCGAATTGCCGGATGCCCATGTCTTCAATGGATGCGGGACAGATCATGTCCTGCCTTCGGAAACCGATTGCATCGATGATGTCCTGCGTGCCTACATGGAGCAGCTGGAGGCCATCCAGGCAGTTGGCGGCCGGTTGATTCTGATGGCATCACGCGCCCTCGCCCGGGTCGCCGCATCACCCCTTGACTATCTGGCGGTCTACCTCAGGGTTCTTGATGCTGCAGATGAACCCGTCATCCTCCATTGGCTGGGACCCATGTTTGATCCGGCCCTGGCAGGGTACTGGGGGAGTGACGATTTCACCCAGGCGATGGAGACGGTGCTTGCGATCATCCATGAGCGCGAATCAAAGATTGATGGCATCAAACTGTCGCTTCTCGACAAGAACAGGGAGATTCTGTTCAGACGGCGACTCCCTCGATCCGTCAAAATGTACACCGGTGATGATTTTGATTACCCCGAACTGATCGCGGGCGACGCGCAGGGCTTCAGTCATGCGCTGCTTGGGATCTTCGATCCGCTTGCGCCCGTCGTGGGAGCGGCTGTGGACCATCTTGGGACAGGCGATGTTCGGGGGTTCAGGGCACTCCTTGATCCAACCGTCCCACTGGCCCGGCTCGTCTTCCAGGCCCCGACCCGGCATTACAAGACCGGGGTGGTGTTTCTCGCCTGGCTCAATGGACACCAGGATCATTTCATCATGCTGGGTGGCGCCCAGTCCATGCGATCCCTGTCCCATCTTGTCGCGTGTTTTCGACTGGCTGACACGGCGGGACTCCTTGTTGACCCGGAGTGCGCTGTCACCCGCATGCACCATTTGCTCGGACTCCACGGCGTTGCATGAGTCCGCCATGGCTCTGCGTGATTTTTCGCATTCGACCGATGCCCTGGCCCTGAACACGGCAACGCTTGGCCACAATCTTGACGGACATGGCGCCGGTTGGCCCATTGAGAGAATCATTGATGCGTGTGCCATGCGCGGGATGGCCGGGATTGTCTTCTGGCGTCGTGAGATTGGCCCGCATGCCCGCGCCATCGGCAGGCGGGTTCGGGCGGCCGGACTCCGCGTTGTCGGTCTTTGCCGGACACCCTACATCACGGGATCCGGGGCCCCGGCAACCCTTGATGAGGCCCGGGCTTCGGTCGAAATGGCCGCTGCGCTCGGCACGGATGTGCTGACGATCGTGACGGGTGGAACGGAGCCGGGGACCAGGGGGACCAGCGAGAGTCAGAAGCTTCTTGCCGACCGCGTCCGGACCCTCGCGGAGTTCGCAAATACAATGGGCGTCAAACTTGCCCTCGAACCCCTCAACCCGATGTTTGGCGGCAACCGGACCTGTCTTTTTACGGTGCGCGAAGCGCTTGATCTCTGCGATGCGATCGGCGCGCCCAATGTCGGGATTGCCGTTGATGTCTACCATGTGTGGTGGGATTCATCCCTCCCCGCGGTC
>JAPOSK010000395.1 GCA_026709725.1 Paracoccaceae bacterium
AACCCCGCCGGCGCCTGCGGTAATGACATCCATATTGCCGTCACCATCCATGTCATGCACCGCAATGTCATGAATGGCGGTGTTGGCCCGTGAATTGCCGATTCCGGCATCCCGGGGGGCGAGATCAAGGCTCCCCAACTGAAGGTGCCGTGCACGACCAAGCGTCACACTGCCGCTGGTCCACAACGCAGTGGTCTGGGTGCTTAACAAAGGCTGTGACTGAAAGTCTTCGGCAAAGGGGAAGCCGGGCGATGCACCATGCAGGGGCGCCGCAAACGGCAGGGTTGCCCATGCCGCAAATACAAAAAGCAGTCTCGCTGTTGCAAGAGTCGGTTTCATTCGGATGTCCCGGTTACTCTGGTAGTTAATACTATCACAGATAACGCCCGGCAGCGTGGTATATCATACCCATTGAAAAATCGGCATTTTTGCTGATTGCGGGCACTTTTCAGCATGACGGTTTCGTGGAAAACAGGAAACACCGGATGGTACATCGGGGGGGCCATTGCCGCCCTGCTGATGATACTGCTGGCCGAATCTTCCGCACCGCCGCGCAGCGAAATCACAACATCCACACAAACACCATACAAAAAAGACTTCCGCCCCGTCCTGAAAAACATCAAAACCATTCCCGAACACCTGCTTGACGAAAAAACCAAACGCCAGAAACTGCTGGTCAAACGCTTGGCTGGCGCACCAGAACCCACCAATGGGCCGATGGCGATACTCTTCCAAATGGAAGAAGTTCGCATAACCTACCTTGATCAATTGGACATCTCCACCGTAGAGGTTCCCGCCACATGGAATGCCGACTGGCTGCTGGAGATTATTCGGCAAGACCCGTCGGTGGACTATGCAGGCATGGAGTACAGCGGCAAAAGAGTGCCACATTCCCTGCCCTTCGGAAACAGGCCGAACGACCCCAGTTTCAATGACCAAACCAACCTGCACGACCAGAAAAACGATGTGGATGTGGACGCCCCGGAAGCATGGGCGTACACCACTGGCAGCGACAATGTCGTGGTTGTGGTAGTTGATAACCGTTTTGATGTTAACAACCCGGAATTACGCCCCAACCTGTGGATTAACAGCAGCGAAACTGCAGGCGACAGCATGGACAACGACAACAACGGCTGTACGGATGATATTCACGGCTGTTATTTTAATGGTAGCAGGAGTGACGGCTACTTAGATGTTCCGTCCGAAGATGTTCGGGATGGGCATGGCACGCTGGTTGCCAGCGTTCTCGGGGCTCGGGGAAACAACAACAATGAGATTGCAGGCGTCGCCTGGAATATCAGGATGATGTTTTTGAACGATTCTAACCTGTCGGTGGATAGCTATAACTACATCCTTAAAATGCGGCGCAGAGGCGTCAACATTCGGGTCGTCAATTACAGTCGGGGGCCCGCGAATGGCTTCGAAGATTGCGACTCCAGAGTCGCAATCTTCGAATTATCATCCAAACAATGTAAGGAACGAGGCATAGAAAATCAATGTATGGAATACATGTCTCTGGAACAGCTTGAAGCAGAAGGAATTCTGCTTGTTACATCGGCTGGAAACAATGGAATAAACTACAACAATCATCAAGATCGACTGCCAACAGTGCGTTGTTATGACCTTGATAACATCATTGTTGTCGCGGGACAAAGTAAAACTGCTCGAGAACGCTGGGATAGGACCAATTACGGGGACATGACAGCTGACTTGTACGCACCTGCTGAAGAAATACCAACCAGCCCTCGGCAATTTTTACCGGACCTTCCCGGAAAGCCAGATATGCAAATAGACCCTGATGGAACTTCCCTTGCAGCCCCCCATGTCGCCGCCGCCGCCGCCCTGCTTTGGTCATTCAAACCGGACTTGACCGTCACCGAAGTACGCAGTGCGCTGCTCAATACTGTGGACCGCTTTGATTCGTTCAAACTGAGAGATGAAAACGGTGTCCCGACAACAGACACCGTCGCCTCCGGCGGCGCCCTCAACATCGCAAACGCCCTTTATTCCGTCGCGACGCCCGGCATTCGCATTCATTCATCACAAACCACCATCGCCGAAGGAACCAGCGGCTACATTGACCTGTCGCTGACAAGAGAACCCGTCAGGCCCTCGTCCGGCGAGGTCGTTGTGCTGGAAGGCGTTGCCACCCCGCTCTCCGACGCCGATGCCGTCGTCACACCCTCCACACTGACCTTCACTTCCCGCAACTGGCACATCCCGCAGAGAATGACCGTCCGCGCCGCTGGAACCAGCGGCAGTGAAATCACGCTGCGAGTCTCGGTCAACGACGAACGCTCAACCACAGACTACCGAACCATGGTACGCACCGCAACCATGACACTGCAAAGCGAAGGCATCAGGCCAACCCTGCACATACCCCAACGCATCACCGAAGGAAACATTGCAACCGCCACCATCCACTTCAGCGACCGGCTGCTCAACGCCGCACAATTCACCATCACCGCCACCGGCGCCGGCACCGCCGTTGAGGGCGAACACTACACACTCCCCAGCCCCGTCACAGCCGAAGCCGACTCCACTTCCGCCACCTTCACCATCCAGACAATCAACAATCCAGGCTACAACGGCCCCGACAAAACCATCCACCTGCAAGTCACCACCGAAAACCCCCGCATCTCGCCCCAGGCCCTGCCCCTGCAAGCCACCCTGACCATAGAAGACAGCGACACCCCCGTCATGACCATCACCGTCCTCCCCCGCACCATCTCCCAAAGCAACACACAGGCAACCGCCCCAACCGCCACCGCAACCATCACACTCGACCGCATGGCCGTGCAAGATGTGACTTTCTCCCTCAACGCAAGACCAATCGGGGGCGGCGACATCAACCACCTGTTCAACAACATCAGCGGCAACACCTGGCCCACCAGCGCAACCATCATCACAGGAGACACCGCAACCGAAATCATCATCCACTCAATAGACGAGGATGATGTAGAGGGCAGAACCCACTGGATACGCCTGTATCCGGCCATCCCCCCTGATGCCGCCGCAAGACTCGGCCAACCCAACCGTGCCCTCCTGATCACAAGAGACGACGACGGAGACTCCTCCACCTACCTGCGCCTGCGCGTCTTCCTTGAAGGAGCGGTGCTCACAAACACAACCACAATCCAGACAAACCCGTAACCCCCTGAAACCCGGCTTCCCGCTTTCGCAGGAATGGCCGAGAGAAACAGTGTCGGTGAAATGGCGGCGGCGGCGCCGCCGGGCCGCAGAAAATCAGAACCAGAAAGAAATCACGGAAAGGCCAATCAGCGCCTCCACAGCGCCGTTGACCTCGCCGTCCCTGTCCACGGCGCCGCCGTCGGACAGGTACACCACCATGCAGGCGTCGCCGCTCTGTTTAAGGGACTGGAGGCGGCCCAAGGTGTCGCGGTAGCGGCTGTCCGCCGTGCCGCTGTCGTCGGGGCAGGCGCCGTTTTGCAGCGGCGCGAAGCCGACGGCCACGCTTTCATCGGCGGCGGCGTTCAGCCATGTCCAGCCGCCGCCGGTGAAGTGCATCGGAAACACGATGCGGTGGTGGTAAAGCGATTGCGGCAGCGGAATGACAACGCCCGCGCGCCCGCCGGCCAGCGCGCCCTGCGTAACAGACGGGTCCACGCCGTGCACGCGGAAGTTGTGAACCACGGCGATGTCCTGGCGGCGCTGTCTGACCATCGCGTCAAACTCGTCGCGCGCCAGCGACGCCGAAAAGTCGGAGTAATTGGCCTGCACCGCAACACCGGCCTGGTGGTTGCCCGCCAGCGGCGGCTGCCGCGAGGGTGCGGAGAACGGGTGCGCCAGTATCGGCGCATCGCCGCTTAAACCGGTGTGG
>JAPOSK010000129.1 GCA_026709725.1 Paracoccaceae bacterium
CCGGCATGAAACGCCAATGCTGTCACTCGACAATGCTTTCAAGCCTGAAGACCTGATCGAGTTTGACCTCCGGACCCGGCGCTTTCTGGGTCTGGACGCCGCCGCCGCCCTCTCATATGTCGCTGAACCCAAGATCGACGGTCTGGCCATCTCGCTTCTCTATCGTCATGGTGAACTTGTCCGCGCCGCAACCCGGGGCGGGGGTGAGATTGGCGAGGATGTCACGGCCAATATCCGGACGATCGCGACCATCCCCAAACACCTGCGGAATGCACCGGAATTGATGGAAATTCGTGGTGAAATCTTCATGACCCACGAAGCATTTGCGGCCCTGAACCGGGACCTGGAGACCGCAGCAAGCCGAGGTGGTGGTGTGGCGCAGACCTATGCCAATCCGCGGAATGCGGCATCGGGCGCCGTCAGGCAGCTGGACCCGGCCATAACAGCCACGCGGCAATTGTCGTTTGTTGCACACAGTATCGGAGCCATCTCCGGGCGTCTGGCCTCAGGGCATCACGCTGCGATCAGGCGTCTCGGTGCAATGGGCCTCCCGATCAGCACCCTTTGCGAAACCTTTCAGGATATCAATGCTGGGATTGCTTACTACAAACGCATCACAGCGATGCGGGCCGAGCTTGACTTTGATATTGATGGAATGACCTGCAAGGTTGATGATCTCGCCCTCCAGGAGCGGCTGGGCAGTCAATCGGCATGGCCGCGCTGGGCCATTGCCTGCAAATTTCCGCCCGAGACTGCATGGACACGCCTGCTCGGAATCGAAATCCAGATCGGTCGAACCGGTGCCTTGTCACCCGTTGCCAAGGTCGAGACCGTCCGGGTGGGCGGAGTCGATGTCTCCTCCGTGACTCTGCACAACGAGGACTACATTGCCGGAATCAGTGCTGATGGCTCATTCATACGGAATGGAGCGGACATCCGGGTTGGCGATACCGTGGAGGTCTATCGCAGTGGCGACGTGATCCCCAAAATTGGTCAGGTCGATCTCGCCAGGCGCCCCGCCGATGCCAGGCCATACGTTTTCCCGTCAACCTGTCCGGAATGTGGCAGCAAGGCCATTCGTGAGGGCGATGATGCCGTCCGGCGCTGTATTGGCGTCCATACCTGCCGGGCCCAGATTCTTGGTCGACTGAAACACTTTGTCAGTCGGGAAGCGATGAACATCGAAGGGCTGGGTGGCAAGATTATTGAGCAGTTTTTTACCAGGGAGGATACGGACGGCGTTCCCCTGATCAGGTCTCCCCTTGACATCTATCGGCTCGAATCCCGACTTGCGACGTTTGATCCACCCCTCGCAGACTGGCCAGGCTGGGGTGAGAGTTCAGAAGCAAATCTCTTTCGTGAAATCAATGCGGCACGCAAGGTTACATTTGCCCGCCTGCTCTTTGCGTTGGGGATCCGATTTGCCGGTGTTCGGTCTGCTGAGCGGATTGCCGAGCATTTTGGCGATTGGGCAACGTTTGACCGGAGTCTGGAGGCGACAATAGCAACGCTCGGGCATGGCTGGACTGATGTCATGGGAATTGACGGTATTGGTGACCGAACCGCTGCTTCTCTCCTTGAGGCATTCATCGATCCGGGGTTCCGGGCGATGGTCACAGCACTCGTTGCCGAGGTTGATTTCGACGAAGAGGGTGAAGGTGAGCACAGGCAGACACCCCTGACAGGCAAGACAATTGTCTTTACGGGCACATTGACGAGCATGAAGCGCGCCGAAGCCAAGTCACGTGCCGCGGCCATGGGTGCGAAAATCTACAGTTCGGTATCGAAGAATGTCGACATCGTTGTCTGCGGCCCGGGGAGCGGCACCAAAGAGCGCAAGGCCCGGGATCTTGATTTGCGGATCATGGATGAGGATGAGTGGCTGGCAATCCTGAACACGGCCTGAACAATTCCCCAGCACGCGGGTCTGGGCCCGTTTCAGGCGACGGTTTGCGGCTCAAGTTTGCCCAGTGCCTGCACCAGGGCATCAAGCACCAGCTGGATTGATGCATGACGATTCCTGTAATCTCTTGCCGGTTGCAGAAGCGCAAGTTGTTCGAATGGTGGGCTGGGGACCGCGCCTCCCGCTTCCAGCATCTCCCGCAATTCAAGCCGAACCTGTTCGATTTCACTTCGGCTGCGACCAATAACATTGGCGGCCACCACAGATGCTGATGCCTGGCCAAGGGCACAGGCCCGGACATCCTGCGCAAAACCGGTGATGACACCATCCTCGACCACAATATCAACCGTTACAGTTGAACCGCAGAGCGGTGAACGAACTTTCGCCGACGCGTCGCAATTCTCAAGCCGGCCGATCCGGGGAATATTGGCCGCCAGCTCCAGGATCTGTTTTGAATACAGCCGAATGATCGCACCGTTGTCAGAATTCACGTTTTCGTTCCCCTGCCTGCGGCCCTGAACATACCACATATCCAAATCGTTTCGAAGCCGAAGACCCCGGTGCCGAATCCGCAATTCCCTTCATTCTTGGTGGTGGCATGGGACAGACTCCGGTTCACGCTTGCGCGTTGCCATAAAATGACCTGGCTTCGTCCGGGATCAAGGCCCGGCCTTCCTGCCACGCACAGCAAAGGGGCCGGTTCGGTCACGTTGCGAAAATGGGGGATTCTCTATCGACCGGTTGACAGAATCTCCATCAGTTCAGAGGAATCGGCATTCCACACTTCATTGGCACTTCAAATGGCCGGGTATCATCGGTTTCCTTGATTCCTGCCAACTCACGTGTGCGATCCCCGTCAAAAGGACGCTGGACCTGTGACTGTGCACAGTGATCGCAATGGTCCGGGGCCGGCACGATGCGGCCCTGAGAGAACGGGCTCCGGTCTGCGGCCCGTCCGGGCGCAGGAAACCGCCTTCCCGCGCGGCACCACGGCCAACGGCTCTCAGAAAAGAGACCCTCTCGCGGCACCGTCCGGGCCCTCCGCCGGGGATGCCGCCCCCGGCGGGACATCCTCGAAGAAAAATGTGGGGCTGAAGGCGGGTTTCAGATCATCCAGCCAAGTGGCCGCCGGGTCGAAGTGCGCAAGAAACGGCCGTCCGACCCAGTCGGGATCCCGCGCCTGCAGAAACCGCAGGACGAAGACCGGCTCGCCGACCACCTCCTGGACACCCACAATCTCGACCTTGCCCGGCGTCGCACTCATGCTCGGGCCCCGCACGGTGCGCGCCAGCCCCGAGACCTGCCTCACAGCCGCCCGGTAGATCGCCTGACAGCGCGCAAGCGGTACCTCGAAATACTGCCGGGGTCCGGTATCCCGTTCCACGAACATGTAATAGGGAATCATGCCAAGGCGCACCTGCTCGCGCCACATGTGTTCCCAGACATCGGGGGCATCATTGATGCCGGCGAGCAGCGGAGCCTGGGTCCGGATCTCCGCTCCGGTATCGCGAATGCGCCGGATGGCCTCAGCCGCCACAGCGGTGCGCATCTCCTGCCCGTGGTTGACATGGGCCATGATGGCGACATGACGACCCGAGCGGACGATGGCCTCGAAAAGCCGCAGCAGGGCGTTCGCGTCCGCATCGTGGACGAAACGATGGGGCCAGAAGGTCAGGGCCTTGGTGCCAAAGCGCACGGTCTGCACATGTGCCAGGCGCGGATCCTCAAGGAAGGGATGGAGCGTGCGCTCAAGGACCCGGGTCCGCATGATCATCGGGTCGCCCCCGGTGATCAGGAGGTCCGACACTTCCGGATGGGCGGCCAGATAGCGACGCAGAGTGCGATCGGCCTTTGCCGCCATCTTCAGGTTGCGGTCACCGATGAACTGCGCCCACCGGAAGCAGAAGGTGCAGTAGGCATGACAGGTCT
>JAPOSK010000506.1 GCA_026709725.1 Paracoccaceae bacterium
GCCGACATGGTGGTGCGGACCGGCGGGCAGGTGTTTGTGCTGGAGTTCAAGATGGCGGACAGTGCGGATGACACGGAGACAGTGCTGGAGGCCGCCTTCACCCAGATGCGGGCGCGGGGCTATGCGGAGGGATACCGGGACCACGATGGGCCCGTCCACCTGATCGCCATCGCCTGCGGGCGGGAGGCGCGCAACCTCTTGGAGGTGCGGGCGGAGCGGGTGTGATTGCGTGAGGGGTGGGCCATGACTGACGCCCTCACAGCCTGATGGGGCGTGATTCTCCGATGGCTGACGTTTCCTGACATCTCCCGACGTGCCCCGGCTCCTGACACGATTCGACCGAATCAGGCCGCCCGTGCCAGGCGGAGTCGGTTGTCGCCGGCCCGGTCAACGGCTCCCGTGGCCGCCCTCATCGCCAGCGGACGGGGATCATGCGGGCCCTCCGGCCCACGGCATCGCGGAGGGCGATCCCGGCCCGGTGGACTGGATGCCGATGGGGATCCGATGTCCATGGGGGATCCGCCCTGAACAGTGTCCCGGGATCACGGGCGGGATCCGTGTCCTGCATACGGGTCCCGGTCCCCGGACCCGTCATGATCGGGGGCCGGTGGTGTGCTGCCCCGGGGTGGCGATCTCCTCTGGGGTGGGGCCTTCCCTGTCCTGGCAGGGGGTTGTGCGGCGTGCGGGGGCGGCATCGGAGGACTCCCTGTGCTGCCCTCCGCATGGAGGGGGTGTTGATTGGAGTCCTCTCCCCGACTCCAGGTCACGGGCCCGAGCAGATCACAGGCCCCGGGGGGACTCGCCGGGCCCGGTGCGCTGACCCTGCAAGAGGGGTGGATGCAGGGCCCGGACGGCGGCATGGATCGGGGTCGCAGCGCAACCGTTCGGGAGATGGGGCGGCGGTTTCACCGGATCGCTGCCTGGGGTTCAATGCGATCATGGATGAGCATCCATGATCAGGGACGTGCAGGGGTCCGGGCCCGCCATGGGGAATCATGCCCCGGTTCCGCGTCTGATTTTTTTGGCAGCTCTGCCATTTTCTCCACAATAAAATGACTGTCGGCTGTGAACGCCTTGCGGGGGTTTCGCGGAGGGGGCGTAGGAGGGGCGACGGGAGATGCGCCATTGTGTGAATGCACGGTGGTCATGGGCAGGGTCGGGAGCGAGCCATCAAGTCTCAAGAGCATGGCAATGCGTTATCGGTGGCGGGAATCCGTGCGCTCGCGAAGGTGCTGGCTGGATTGGGGCTGGGCATTCTGGTGCCGGGATGCGGCGGGGTGCCGATTGAGGATGAGGGTGCCGGGGCGTTGCGGTTGAAGGCGGCCGGGGCGGTGGCTGAATTCGAGCGGTATGGTCTTGATGGGGCGGGTGCGGTGATCCCGGATGCGGGAAGTGATGATCCTGTGGGGGATGATGCGCTGCCCGGTGTCCTTGTGGATGAGGATGCCATCTATCTGGCGACCCGAAATGAGCTGTCGCCCGAGGGGCTGCTGGCGCGGCTTGAGCGCATGACGGGTCTTGTGCATGTCTTCCTTGCCGGGCCGGATCAGGCCATTGGTGCCGGGGCTGGCGGTGAGGGTGATGGTGCGGGGGCGGGCCATGTCTATGCGGGCGGTCTTGGTGATGTTCTGGACGAAATCGCCAATCGGTACGATCTTGAATGGCGATACCGGGATGAGCGGGTCGAGGTTCGGGAGTATGTGACACGGGCCTATCGTCTGCCGGTGCTGCCCAAGCAGTTCGCGTCATCGCGAACGGTGGGAACGGTCAGCATCGCCACACAGATGGATCCGGCGGTTGAGATCATTGAGGCAATCCGCGGGATGGCGGGAGATGGGGTTGAGATGGCGTATGCCGGCGGCACCGGCATGCTGATCGTCAAGGCGAGACCGAGTGCACAGCGGGAGATCGCACGGCATATTGGTCGCATCGAGGGCGATCTGGAACAGCAGCTGGCATTCGATATCCATGTGCTGACTGTGTCCGATACGTCCGAGCGGGGCTCGGGGGCGGCGTTGACCCTGGATGCGCTGGGCGATGATGCCAGGATCCGGTGGTCGAGTGATGCCGGGCTGGTCAAGCCCGTCGAGACATTCAATGTCGGAATCACAGGGAGCGATTTCAAACTCGATTTGCTGGTCTCGGCGCTGGATCGCCATGGCGAGGTGACGGTCGAGACCCGGACCGGTGCGACCACGTCGAACAACCAGATGGTCCCGATCCAGGTGGTCCGCGAAACAGCCTATGTCAGGCAGATCAACACAACACCGGATACCGAGGGGAATCGGGTCACATCGGTTGAGCCGGGCAACCTGACAACCGGTTTTGAGATGCATCTCTATCCACGGGTTCTCGATGGCGAGCGTGTCATGCTGAACTACTCCATCAAGATCTCGGAACTCGACCGGCTTGATGACTTCAGGAGCCAGTCCAGCGCAATTCAGCTGCCCAGTGTCTCAACCACGATCTTTGAGCAGCAGACGATTCTCGGCGATGGGGAGACACTCGTTCTGGCCGGCTTCGAGCGGGACCGGACGGCCGATGACAGGAGTCGGGGGATTCTGTTCACGGGGACGAGCACCCGCAAGGTGGATCATGTGGCAACGGTCATTCTGATCCGCGCCCGGATTCTTGGCCGCAGGCTGGATGGCAGGACTGCTGCGTGATCGGGAGGCAAATGACAACGGCGGGCAGGGCGATGATGGGCCGATGGAGTGGTGCATGAGGAGACGGGTCGGGGTGGACGGATGATGACTGTGGAGTGTCTGGCACCCGGGCATATCCGGATCGATGGCCGGGATGTTGCACTCGGCCTCCTCTGGCAGAAGCGCACCGGTGGCGCGACCATCAGGCAGCAGGCATTGGGCGCTGCGGGGCGGGATGTGCACTATGATCTCTACGCGATGGGGATGGATCGGGCCCAGATCGGTCTTGCGCGGGCCGGAGACAATCACAGGGCGCGCATGCTGGTGGGAGCTCTGCACATCGAGACTGCCGATCTGGGCGACAACTGGCTGGCTGCATTTCCGCTTGTTGACAATGGCGGTCCGGTCTGGGTCATCGCGATGCGGGAGGGCCATGTCTATGAAGACAGCTATCATGATGCACCGGAGTCGGCCCAGAGAACCTTTCAGCAGCTGGCCGGTGCTCCGGATTGGGAGATGTGCATCGCACCCGGGTCCTGGGAGCAGGACGATGCCCGCGAGATGTCGCTGGCGGCGGTGTTCCGCGGCAGACCGGCCATACGGTTGCAGCCTGTCAATCGGGTCGCGGTATTTGCACCGTGGATGATCGGTGCTGCCGGGGTGGGTGTTGCCTGTGCTGTGGTCTGGACAGGACTGCCGCATGTCCTTGATCGTCTGCAGAGCACACCGCTGCCGATTGAGACTGCGCAGGCTCTCCCGCCGCCGCCATGGCTGGACACGCCGCAACTGCCTGGCTTTGCCGCGCATTGTGTCCGTCTGGTCGGATCGGTCTATCACCCCCGGCTCGGCTGGGAGATGACTCCGATCATCTGTAGCTGGCAGGGACAGACGGTGCGTGTGGCTGCACAGTGGAACCGCAAGGGTGGCAGCTATGCCCGCTTGCGGGCCTTCATTGAGGATGAGATCGCGGTCCCCGTGCATCTTGCGTGCTCGGGAACATGTGCCACCCTGACATCCGAGACAGGTCTCCGGGCGGCGGAATTGCATCAGAGTGACGTGAGCTGGCCGGCGGCGATGACGGAGAGCATTCTCCATGAGCGCTTTCGTGATCTCGGGGTTGAGATCAGGATGACCCGGCTGCAGGATTCCCGTTGACATCACCCGGCAACTGCCGCCGGG
>JAPOSK010000550.1 GCA_026709725.1 Paracoccaceae bacterium
GATATCCTGATCCTTGATGATGGTGGCAAAGACAACTTCATCATCCTCGTCCGTGTCAATAACCTTGACCCCGCCCGCGGTCCGGGAGCGGTAGGAGATGGATGAGACTGCACAGCGCAGGGTCTGGCCGGACGATGTCACCACGAGGATCTGGTCTTCGGGCTCAACCACGAGGATTGCCGCCGTCTCGACCGGAGCGCCGCGGACAGAATAGGCCCTGAGACCCTTGCCGGTCCGGGTTTTCTTGACCGGAAACTCGTGGCTGGAGGTGATTTTCCCTCGCCCCTTTGCGTCAAGGATCAGGATCAGGCGTTCCTTGGCATAAATCGTGCCAAACTCATCCAGGAATCGCCCGGAGTGATCGCATGATTCATCGTCGGGTTGAGTGGGCGGGTCCGGTGCAGGCGGATGATGCGGAGCCGTGATGGCGTCCGATTGGACCGGATCATCAGGGAATTCACCAGCATCCGGATCGCTGTCTCGCAGCCCCGAATCACGCGAATTCATGTAGGCGCGACGGGCCTTGAGATAGTTTTCGCGCTCATCGGGTGAGAGAGGGCAGGACGGAACAAGAACAATGCCGGTGAGGGGGTTGTCGGCACTGGTCCTGATGCCCTTGACGCCCGCCGATGACCGCGACTTGATCAGGCGGAGTGCACCGAGGTCTGTACGAATCACGGAGCCGCGTCGCGAGAGCTGAATGACATCCATGCCACTCGCACCAAGGCAGGCACCGACAAGTCTGGTGCCCGAACCGACCGGCCAGGCAATTTTCCCGGCCCGATTGACCTGTCGGTAGTCTGCGATGGCACTGCGACGCAGACGTCCATCGCTGGTGGCAACGACAAGCGATGTCTGATCATTCTCGACACTCTCAGCCGGTGCAGGCAGCAGTGTGACAACGGATTCGCTGGCATCGATATTCCAGAACCGGGCAACAGGCAGTCCCATCGCGTTGCGTGCCCGGGGTGGCAGGCGCCAGGTCTTGATCTTGTAGACATTGCCGTTGGAGGCGAAGCACAGGAGATTGTCGTGTGTGCTGGCGATCGTCATCAGGTGCACAGGATCGTCTCCAAACTGGCTGGTAAGACCCTTGCCGCCCCGTGCCTGGGTTCGGAATTCCGTCAGGGAGCAGCGCTTGAGATAGCCGCCCGCGGTAGCGATGACGGCCATATCCTCACGCTTGATCAGATCTTCGTCAATGATCTCATCCTCGTCTTCCTCGATCGGTGATCGGCGAGGGATTGCATACGCATGCCTGATCGCAAGGAGTTCGTCCCGGATGATGTCACGGACCCGGACGCTTGATGAAAGAATATCAAGGTAGTCGCGGATCTCGTCAGCCCGTTGCTGCAACTCGTCTGTGTTTTCCTTGACCCCCATGGCTGTCAGGCGCTGAAGACGCAATTCAAGGATGGCCTGCACCTGCGCCATGGTCAACCGATAGGTCGCATCGGCTTCCAGTTGACTGAGCGGATCATTGATCAGGCGAATATAATCGGCGATATCGCCGGCTGGCCAGATGCGGGCCAGCAGCGCCTCACGGGCATCAGCCACTGTCGGTGCCCGGCGAATGATGCCAACGACCTCATCAAGGTTGGACGCGGCCACGGCCAGACCGCAAAGAATATGGCTGCGATTGCGGCTGCGGCGCAGGAGTTCTGTTGTCCGGCGTGTGACGACCTCTTCGCGGAAGGCTATGAACTCACTCAGGATTTCACGGATCCCAAGCTGCATCGGCTGGCCACGATTCAGTGCAATGATGTTGCTGACGAATGAGGACTGCATGGGTGTGTGATGCCAGAGCTGGTTGAGGACAAGTTCCGGTATGGCATCCCGCTGGAGTTCAATGACGACCCGGGTTCCTGCACGATCCGACTCGTCCCGGATCGTCCGGATTCCCTCAAGCACGGGCTGTCCCGGGGATTGACGTTTGTCGGCGAGCTGGGCAATTTTGGTGATCATATCCGCCTTGATCACCCCATAGGGGATTTCTGTCACGATGATGGCACGCCTGTCACCGCGCTCCTCGATCGCGGTCCGGGCCCTGACAACGATCCGCCCCTCACCCTTGTGGAAGGTGCTGATGCTGCCGCCAAGCCCGAGGATGATGCCGCCTGTTGGAAAATCAGGCGCCGGCATCAATTCAATCAGTCGTTCCGAGGAGACATCGGGGTTCATGATGAGTTCAATGGTGGCATCAATGGTTTCGCCCAGATTGTATGGTGGAATCTTGCTGGCCATACCGACGGCAATTCCGCTGCCGCCATTGACAAGAAGATTTGGGAAGCGGGCGGGGAGCACGACCGGTTCCTGATCCTTGCCATCATAGTTGTCCTGGAAATCCACCGTGGCCAGACCGATGTCCTCCAGCATCATCCCCGCCGGCTGCGCCATCCGGATTTCTGTATAACGCATTGCCGCCGCACCATCCCCGTCGGTCGAGCCGAAATTCCCCTGGCCATCAAGGAGTGGCAGGGACATGGTGAAATCCTGGGCCATGCGGACCAGCGCTTCATAGATCGCGCTATCGCCATGCGGATGATATTTCCCCATCACCTCGCCAACCGGTCGTGCGGATTTGCGATAGGGCTGGTCATGCGTGTTGCGCGATTCATGCATGGCGTACAGGATTCGTCGATGAACCGGTTTGAGGCCATCGCGCAAATCAGGCAGGGCACGTGAGACGATCACGCTCATTGCATAGTCAAGATAGGATTTGCTGAGTTCGCTCTCGATCGGGATCGTGCTGATCGACTCGGCCTGTTCCGCTCCGTCATCCCCGCCGGGTTCGTGTGGGGTGTCCATCATGCCGGATCCGGCATTGCGCTGCCAATTTCAGACAGGGAACAAAAGCCAGATGCGGGGGCATCATGGACCCGCGGCATCTGACTGAGCAAAACCGACATTGAATCAGAAGGGGGCGGTTGAATCAGAAAGGGATTTCATCGTCCGGGTCTGCCTGACCCGGTGCGGGTGCCGCCCCGGAGTCACTGCCCCGGTGTCCGCCGCCATATCCACCGTCAATTGAGCCGCGATCATCATGGGCACCGGGGGAGGCGTGGCCACCACCCCCTGACTCGGAAATTTGTATCTGGCCAAGAGTGGCAATTGAGCCATGGTATGGACGGACTGACACCTCGGTAAAGTAGCGCTCGCCGCCGTGTTGGTCTTCAACACGGCGTGTTTCCATCCGACCCTCAACATAGACAAGATCATTGGTCTGCAGGGAATCCCTGAGTTCACGAATCATGGGGGCAACATAAACACTGACCCGGTTGGTCTGCGACCGTTCACGCAATTCACCGGTCTGTCTGTCATTCCATTGCTCGGATGTCTTGACCCAGACGCTGAGAACCTGACCACCACTCGGAAAATCACGAACCTCGGGTTCACGGTCAACGACACCAATGAGAGTGACGCGATTGACTGACTTTTGCATACAGGAAACTCCAACGAATAATGTGAGCGGACATTAGTGCAGGTCACCAGAATTGGCAATGATGAAATCAGCAGAATCGACTGGCTTGAGATCGGAAAATCGCCCAATGCCGACAGGGGGGAGTCGATTGCATGAATCGGGCCCGGCTGGTATGGACGGGGCAGGGTAGGTCGGAGAGAGTCCCGGTGGTTGTCAAGGCACCAGAATATATCAGTATCCGGGGTGCCCGGGAGCACAATCTGCGGGATGTCGATCTTGATATCCCGCGCAATAACCTGGTTCTGTTCACCGGGATCAGCGGGTCCGGCAAGTCGTCACTGGCGATGGGAACAGTCTATGC
>JAPOSK010000362.1 GCA_026709725.1 Paracoccaceae bacterium
CACCGGAAATATAGAGAAGATATGTCCCGAGGGAAATCGGCAGTTCGATCAGTTCCGGGTCGCGGCCATGAAGGTTTGTGTAGGTATGATGATCACAGTGCTCGTAACGAAAAAAACGATTGGGTATGATCAGAAGAAAGCCACAGTAGTGTCCAGCCAACTCGTTCAGCCACCGGTTGCGAAAGGGTGTGTAATGACAGCATTCGTGCTGCAGGGAGAAATGGTGCACGAGAACGATGCCATGCAGGAACATGGCCGGCAGGACCCACCGGGATCCCATCGTCATCCAGACCAGCGTGCCTGTCATGGCGAACACGCATAAAAACAGGCCAAGATGAATCAGTCCGGGCCTGTCTGATCGCACCATCAGGCCCTTCAATTGCTGGCGTGTCAGTATGCCATCCCGCATTGCCTGTGTAATTGGTGTTTGCACATCCTCAACCACAGCACCTCTCCCGATTTCCGGTTCGCCAGGAATATCTTATCCTATCAACTTCGCGCACATATGTCACATGAAGAAAGCGAAGTTGTAAGGGCAGGGGCGTCGTGACCTCCATATTGGCAAATCCGTGGTCGGCATGGAGGAGGGTTCCCGTCCCGAAATGGTTTCAATCCGCACTTGTTCACACAGGCGTTATCAGCGATAGGGGCGATGTGGCCGGAGGAGGAATTGGGCCACCAGACAGTCAATAGTGATCGTGAGCGATACAGCGTTGCTCGCGGAGTCGGATGAGCGGGACGCCAATGGAACCTGATCTTGTGCGCGGGATTGACAACCTCCTCTTCGGCTGTGCCAGGATTGAGAAGGGTGATCGGGTCCTGCTGATCAGTGAAGAGGAGGGGCTTGGGTACTGTGATGCGGATGCCGTGGAGGCGACTGCAGACCGGTGTCGGGACTTCGGGGCCGAGGCCGACATTCTCGAACTGCCATTCCAGCGTGAAAATGTACGCATCAATGACACCATATCCCGGCAGTTCAGCCAGTCGGATGCCATCATCTGCTTTTCCCGGCTGTTTGATCAGTTGCGTTTTGCTGACTTTCCGAACTGTCAGAAATGCATCATTAATTATGCAGCAACCGTGGAGCGCCTGGCATCACCCTTTGGCACTGGCGATCAGGCGGCTTTCGAGGTGCTCAAGCACTGTCTTGAGACCCTGATTGCCGATTCAGATGAGATTGTCGTGACCTGCCCGAATGGAACACGGTTTCAGGGGCCGGGGTTGAGACCCCATCACCGTTTTGACGAGACCCGGGTTCGCCGATTCCCCCTGCTGGTCTTCGCTCCGGTCCTGGCCGCACAATACAGCGGACGGGTTGCCATGCCAAAGGTCCTGCTGGGAACCGGGCGCAATTTTTACGAACCCTATTGCCTGTATTGCGATGGAATCCTCCACGCCCATTTCAGCAATGGCCGCCTGACCGGCTTTGATGGTCTTGCAGCCGATGTCCGGCGGGCCGATGACTTTCTGGATTTTGTTGCCGAACGCTATGGCCATGACCGGAACTTTGTCCATTCATGGCATGCCGGGATCCACCCGGCCAACACGGCATCAGTCAGTGTTTATGACAACAATATCCTCTGGAGCAACTCATCTTTCGGGAATCCGCGCATTCTGCATTTTCATGCATGCGGACGGGAGCTGCCCGGGGACATAACCTGGAATGTTCTTGATCCCACGATTGCGATTGATGGCATGGAAGTCTGGAAGGATGGTCGCCTGGCCATCGACCGGAGACCAGGTGCCGAGGCCATTCTCGATCAGTATCCGGCGGTTGCGGAGAGTTTCGCCAATCCCGCCATGCATGTGGGCCTGTAGAGCAGCCTGTCCGGGGCCGGTTGACAATGACCGCCCCGCAATCACCTCGGCAACGGGAGGATAAGGTTGAAAAGATCACCCCCGATCCCGGCGAGGACAAGCCCGATCTGGTGGCTCCGGCCAGCCATCATCCCGGCTCTCCTTCCCCGTCACAGGTCACGCCATGGTGACCGGGGCCGATCCCGGGAAGGGGCGCATTCCTGCATCAGATCCTCCGTTCAGCCCGGATCAGCGTGTCCAGTGATCTGCGAAAGAGTTTTGCGCCGGCATCAAGACCAAGGTCAATATTGGGTGTTGCCATGTTCTGCATACCCCTGTGGACAGCAACCAAAACATCCCGGTCTTCCTCAAAGGCCTGACAGGCACCTTCATTCATGGACCGGGAGATTTCCGCATTGTCCGGATCGGTGTTGCGGTGCTGGAACCAGAAGTAACGGGTATGCTGACCATCAATGGGTGTCATGAAATGATAGGAGATGTTGATGTAGGTCTCCGGTCGGACCGTCATGTCGCGGCCACCGGTCCCGGCCGGTGTGTAGATGGATTTGTTCAGGCCGATGGCCGGAAAGCACATCTCGTAATGTTGCAGCCTGTCACAGACACCGGTGAACTTGATCAGTTTTCCATAATAGGGTGATGGTTCCTGCCCCAGGATCCATCGGGACACCACCACCCCTCTTTCGGTTTTCTCAACCTCAAGGGCGACATCATCGGTTCCCGCTCCGGCAAATGACGAGAGGTGAACCCATGCGACATGACTGGGATCAAGCAGATTGTCGGCAATCCACAGATAATGACAATCGATATCCAGTGTTCCGCCATCCGTCAGGCCCCAGTCGGCGTTGCCGTAATTCTCAACAGGAAAGATTTTCCGTTCATCCGCGTGTTCAGGATTGCCCATCCAGATCCACAGCAGCCGGTAGCGGTCGACAACCGGATAGGACCGTACGCCGGCTCTCGGGATACGACCGGGCTGCGTTGGGGCGGCCACACAGCGCCCCGTGCAGTCAAATGTCAGACCATGATATCCGCACTCGATGGTGTCTTCGTGCAACCGGCCCATCGAGAGTGGCAGTTTCCTGTGCGGACAGGCATCCTCGAGGGCAACGGGCCGGCCCTCCCCCGTTCGAAAGAAAACGATCTGTTCACCAAGATAGCGTTCGCTTTTCAGCGTCCGGTCAAAGTCCTTGCTCCAGCCGGCAACATACCAGGCGTCCTGCAGAAACCGCGAATCAGTCATGCACCTACCCATCAGACACAATCATTCCGATGTCATTATACCAGCAAACGGGCCCGTTGGAACAGGATGACCTCGCACCGGGGGGGTGATTGGGGTTGACCGGAGACGGTTGAGGGATTAGATGGGCGGGGATGACAGATGAACCCACACCTCACCAACTCTCCGAGCGGATCGCGCGATTGGAAGGTGAGATGAAAGCATCGCACGCGGAGAATGATGCCATGGAATCACGCATTGAATCACGCATTGATACCGGTCTGGCCCTGATGCGCGAAGATATGGCCAAACGGGATGCAGAGGCCGTCAAGCGTGACAAGGACAATCAGCGCTGGACAATCACCCTGGTCCTCGGCTGTACCGCACTCGTCATCGGTGCGGTGGCGCTGTTCTCCTGATCCCCCACCCTGTCGCTCCGCGGACCGCCCGCCCGGCGCGGATGGCAACGGAAACCCGTGACTCCACGCCGGGCGCGGCACCGCAGAAGACCGTGCGTTTTCATCCAAAAGTTGGGAGATGAGAGACCCTGCTCAAAACCGCCGCGCCTGTTCTCGGATCACCCGATCAGTTAACACATCCCAGACTGTCCCGAAGAGCCTGGTTCCGTGTCCCGTTGCTGAACAGTCCCAGAACCCGGGGGCTGTTGTTCCCGAGCCCGCACAAGCTGTTGAGCACATCCTCGATGGTGCGGGGGCTGATGGAGAGGCAGTCGGAGGTGTCGGC
>JAPOSK010000513.1 GCA_026709725.1 Paracoccaceae bacterium
CGGCGGCAATCCTTCTGGATCGCGGGGTTTGATGGCCGCTTTCTGTGCGCTTGATGTTGAGACCGCTGCCAGGGAGTGCGGCAGCATATGCCAGGTCGGTATTGCCCACTTCTGCAACGGTTCCATCATCGACAGCTGGGTAACGCTGGTTGATCCGGAAACCGACGTGAGCCCGGGTCACACACGTATCCACGGAATCGCATCACACCATTTGGCAGGCCAGCCGACATTCGCCGAGATCTGGCCGGAATTCCAGGAACGGACAATGGATTGCCCGGTTGCAAGTCACACGTTTTTTGATCGGACCGCCCTGCGTGCAGCCGCAGAGCGCTATGCCCTGCCCTGCCCGGTGATGCCCTGGATTGACAGTTGCCGGCTGGCCCGGCGGGCCTGGCCGCATCAGCGGCGGCAGGGCGGCTACAGTCTCAGGGCCCTGGCCGGGATGCTGGATCTTCGCTTCCGGCACCACGATGCGCTTGAGGATGCAATTGTCGCGGGCAGGATTGTCGTTGCCGCCGCTGCCGAACTCAATGTGACGATTGAGGTGCTTGCACGACAAGCCTGTCTGGAAGCGGGTATGTCTCAAGATTCATATCCGGACCGGTCCAGTCAATAACTGCGTAACGCACAGCATGCCCCGGGGCACCGATGGGCGTCAGGACGCCGTGCCAGGTGCCCCGGCGATAGGATACACCCGTACCGGCGGGCGCAAGAAACACACGGGGCGATCCGGGGACACCGGAGCGGTCCCCGGCCACCACGATGAGGGTTGGCGTGCCACAGATCGGGACAAAACATTGCGGCCCGCGCGGATGTCTCTCCAGCATGGTGACAGCGACCGGGAAGTCCATGGCTTCTGCCACAAACACGCTGATGGCCAGATGTCCGGACGGGTCATGGTCGAGGCGGGCAAGATCATGATAGCGCTGTGCATGTCCCGCATTGATGGATTGGGGAGTTGGACCCCGGGCATCAATGATATCGCCAAAGGGAGCAAATCCCTCTGCATCCAGAGGCTGGGCCGGGACCATTGTCATCACCCAACAGCAAGCTCGGGGTGGCGATTGACGTCCTTGTAGAGAAGATAGCGGAAGTCTTCCTTGCCGACGGCGTAACATGCCTGGGGACAGAAGGCGCGGAGCCACATGAAGTCGCCGGCACCAACCTCCACCCAATCCTGATTCAGTCGATAGACGGCCTTGCCGCCAAGGACAAAGAGCCCATGCTCCATCACATGGGTTTCCATCAGGGGAATGCAGCCTCCCGGGCCAAATGTGATGACATTGACATGCATGTCATGCGCCATGTCTTCAGCATCCACGAAGCGCTTTGTGGTCCAGACATCGTCTCCGGCATACATCTGCATGGGTTCGACATCATCCTCATGTGCGACAAAGGCCCCGGGGGGCGGAATGCCCTCTACCGGGACATAGCACTTGCGGATCCAGTGGATGATTGCTGTCCCTGACGCCGGGTTGGTGATCTGCCAGCGGGTGTTGTTGATATAGACATAGCTGCCGGGCGTGAGGCTGTGGCTGATCCCCTCAATGGTGATTTCCGGAGCACCTGCGGTCACGAAGAGAACGCCCTCAGCCCGCCTGCCGCCCTCGGGCATATCACTGCCGCCGCCCGACCCGATCTCAACGATGTACTGGGAAAACGTTGTCGCGAAGCCCGACATGGGTCGGGCGATGATCCAGGCACGGGTCCGGGACCAGTGGGGCAGTCGGCTGGTGACGATATCACAGAAGGAGCTCCGTGGAATATAGGCGTAGGCTTCGGTAAAATTTGCACGCGAGGTAATCAATCCGCCCTGTTCCGGCAGACCATCATCGGGATTGGCGGCAGCATAGCGATCGATGTCAGTCATCATCAGTCCAGAATCTCCTTTACCCTGTACCAGGCGATCCTTTCCACTTGTGCGCAGGCCATTGCAAATTCGTCCTCACTCGTATTGGCAATACGCTGACCAAATTCCCGCATGATCTGTGCCCGGGTGTAGTCACGCACCGCGATGATGAATGGAAACCCATGCCGGTCCCGGTAGTCCTGATTCAATTGCATGAATGTGGCTCTTTCCTGCGCTGTCAGTCGATCAAGACCCGCTGAGGCCTGTTCCCCGGTTGACTGTTCAGTCAGCAATTTGGCGGCGGCGAGTTTGCCCGCAAGATCCGGGTGAGCGTTCAGAACGGACAGGCGCCGATCACGGGATGCTGACCGGAAGACACGGCAAAGCGCATGATGAAGCCCGATTGCCGAGTTGTGGGCGGGGCCCAACTCATCATGCCATGCCTGCTCGGCAATCCACGGTGAGTGTTCGAAGATTCCCCCGAACGCATCCAAAAATTCGCTGCGGTTGAGGGTCGCCGGCCGGAGGGAAGGGAGTGCGGGCGGATATGTTCGGGCCCAGTAATTGGCAATATCAATCCTGCGGGCCAGCCAGACATGATCATGTGCCAGAACATGCTCCAGAAAGTGCTGCAGGCCCCTGATTCGACCCGGGCGACCGGCCAGACGGCAGTGCAGTCCGACGGAAAGCATCACCGGTCGGCCATCCGACCCCTCCTGATAGAGGGTGTCAAAACTGTCCTTGAGATATGCTGCAAAATCCTGACCGGTGTTAAATCCCTGGTTGGTCGCAAAACGCATGTCGTTGGCATCGAGCGTATAGGGAACGATGAGTTGGTGGCGGTCCCCCATCTGCTGCCCCAGGGGGTGCCAGTAAGGCAGATCATCGGCGTAACTGTCGGCGATGTAGGCAAACCCGCCCTCCTCAGCGGCAATCTGGACCGTCTGCATGGAACACCGCCCCGTATACCAGCCTTCAGGCCGGACTCCGACGACGGATTGATGCAGATCGATCGCGGCCTGCATCTGCTGACGCTCTTCATCGTATGGCATCAGGCGATGGTCAATCCATTTGAGACCATGGCTGGCGATCTCCCAATCGGCTGACAGCATGGCGGCAACCTGCTCGGGTGCACGGGCCAAAGCGGATGCAACTCCAAAAACCGTCACGGGGACGCCGGCATCCGTCAGAACACGATACAGACGCCAGAACCCTGCCCGCGCACCATACTCATAGAGTGACTCCATGTTCCAGTGGCGCGCACCCGGCCAGGGGTCAGCGCCGATAATCTCGGACAGGAAGGCTTCCGATTCATCATCACCATGCAGGAGGCAGCGTTCACCGCCCTCTTCATAGTTGACAACGATCTGGACCGCGATTCGGGCCCTGTCCGGCCAGGATACGTTCGGTGTGGCCCCGTAACCCCGCATGTCGCGGGAATAACGCGGCGGCTCAGAGGGCTGTGTCATGATCCTGCTCCTGATTCCGATTCGGCATCCATGCATCGCCGGCAGCACCGGCCCGGTTGTATTGAACCCGTCGTGCATGCAGTACAGGGATTCGGGTGGCATGCCAAATTGGGGGAGACCATGGGAGACAGTGCGCACGAGCTTGAGCTCATCATGCCGGCGGCAGAGATCTTTGACACCGCTGCATTCCAGGGAAAGGTTCAGGAATGGTCTGATGGCGCCCTGAAGATGACGGACATCCGGCAGGAAGCAATCGGATGGCTGTCTGAAAGTCTGGCACGCGGCAAGGCCGCCATCGCCGAGACCGGTCAAGCCGAATTCCGAATCAATCCCTATGCCTCCCTGCAGACGGTGCAATCCTTTACCTATCTCACCGACTGCCTTGTGCGGAGCGTCTTTGACCTCTCGGTCGGAATCCTGAAC
>JAPOSK010000022.1 GCA_026709725.1 Paracoccaceae bacterium
CACAGCATGTCATTTCGATTCACAAAATACTTCCTGTGTCTTCCGACCATCACTTTCCCCGCCCGGACAATGTGACCCCGGAGCCACGCCCGGATCCTCCAAAACCCGAACCGGAACGGCACTCCCGCACCAAACAACCCGGGTTGCCGTCGCCGGATGCCGGCAACAATCCTGCCGAGCCGCACCTTTCCGTTGTCATGGTGATCCTGCTATGAAGCCCGATGCGGTGTCCGCGCCGCGTTGGCAGTGGCTTTGATCCAGACAGAAAGCATCAGCATGGCCAATGGCCCGAATCTGTATCCCGGCTTCGATCAGTCTGCCATCCCCGGATCGCTCCGGAGAGATCATCCCGGGAGGAATGGACATTCGTGAATCGGTCGCCACCCAGGGTCCCCGCCGCATGCCAGGCGATTCTCATCGCGGGCACAACCGCCAGCGGCAAGTCAGGCCTTGCCAATTGCTATGCTCATGCAACAGATGGTCTCATCGTCAATGCTGATGCCCTGCAGGTCTATTCCTGCTGGCGGATTCTGACAGCCCGTCCAACAGCCGAAGATGAAAAACGCCATGACCATGCGCTTTATGGCCATGTTGACTACGCCGAGCCGTATTCTGTGGGATCATGGCTGCATGAAGTCGATGCGCTCAGGAAGCAGAACCCCGGGCGTCTCCTCATCATTGTCGGCGGGACCGGTCTCTATCTCACATCTCTCCTCAGCGGTCTGGCACCGATACCGGCAATTGATGACACCACCCGCAGGAAAGCCAATGCGATCGTTGCCGCATCCGGCCTCGCAGCATTGCGTGATGAACTCATTGCGGTCGATCCTGATACAGCCGCCATCATCGACATGAACAACCCGGCCCGTCTCCAGCGGGCCTGGTCGGTCTGGCACTCAACCGGCAAGGGCATGGCCGCGTGGCACAGCGAGACTGCACCCCCGCTGTTTGCGCGCGAATCAGTCCTTTCCGTTGTGATCGAATGCGAACGAACCCGCCTGGCGGACCGGATTGCAGCAAGGCTCGATTCGATGATAACGCAAGGTCTCCTTGACGAGTGTCGGAACATCCGGCCAAGGTGGGATCCGGATCTTCCTGCCTCCCGTGCATTGGGAGCGGCGGAGATCATGGCGCATCTTGGGGGAAGGATGACCCTGGAAGCAGCCCTGTCGGCTGCGGGTCAGGCCACCCGGCGCTATGCAAAACGCCAACGGACATGGCTCCGCAATCGGATGACTGGCTGGCTGCGCATCGAGGCGGATATGACTGAACACATCCACGGGAGACGGCCATGACAGGGACAGGGGGGATTGACAGTCTCCTTATGATCATTCGGAGGCTGCGTGATCCCGAGCAGGGCTGCCCGTGGGATGTGGAGCAGGATTATCACTCCATCGCTCCGCATACGCTTGAGGAGGCCTACGAAGTTGTCGATGCCATTGAGACCGGTGATATGGAGGGGCTCGAGGGCGAGTTGGGGGATCTGCTCCTGCAAGTGGTGTTTCTGGCCCAGCTGGGTGCGGAAGCAGGGGTGTTTGATTTCGAATCGGTTGTCAATCGCCTCAGTTCCAAACTGATCGATCGTCATCCCCATGTCTTCGGTCATGGAAAAACGATAAGGACTGCGGCTGAGCAAAAAGAATTCTGGGACGCAAGCAAACAGCGCGAACGCAACACCCGGTCCCTGAAGGATATCCTCGATTCGACGGCAAGAGGGCTGCCAGCCATGCAGCGGGCACTCAAGCTGCAGGAAGCTGTCGCCCGCAAGGGGTTTGAATTCCCTTCCGTTTCACGCGTGACTGAGAAAATGGAGGAAGAGCTCGTGGAGACGAAAGAAGCCATCGCCAGCGGTGATGCCACGGCCATGCAAAAGGAGATCGGCGACCTTCTCTTTACATCCATCAATCTGGCTCGAATATGCGGCGTCGATCCCGATCAGGCCCTGCGGGGCGTGAACCGGACATTCGCCGAACGCGTTGTGCGGGTCCAGAGCCTTGTTGAGGCCGCTGGCAAAAACTACGAGAGTCTTTCCAATTGTGAACAGGACCGGATGTGGGAAGCGGCCAAATCCGACCTCAATGGCAGGGAGTGAGGACAATGAGCGACAAACGCAGGATTATCATCGACACCGATCCCGGTCAGGATGATGCTGTTGCGATCCTGCTGGCCCTGGCCAGTGAGGAGCTGGAGGTTCTCGGCATCACAGCCGTGGCAGGCAATGTTCCGCTCACATTGACAGAGCGCAATGCACGAATCATCTGCGATGTCGCCGGACGGACAGATGTCCCGGTCTTTGCCGGGTGTCATCATCCAATGACGCGCAAACTGGTCACGGCTGAAGAGGTTCACGGCAAGACCGGGCTTGATGGAATGGAGATCTTTGAGCCAAAGACCCCGCTGCAGGATATGCATGGGGTGGACTTCATCCTGCAGTCACTGGCCGAACATGAGCCGGGCAGTGTGACCCTTTGCCCGCTTGGCCCCCTGACCAATCTCGGAGAGGCAATTGCACGTGATGCGGCGACCATGCAACGAGCGGCGGAAATCGTCCTGATGGGCGGTGCGTATTTTGAGGTCGGGAATGTGACACCGGCTGCCGAGTTCAACATCTATGTTGATCCCGAGGCCGCTGCACATGTTTTTTCGTCAGGAATCAAGACAACCGTCATGCCACTTGATGTGACGCACAAGATCCTGACAACGCCGGAGCGGATTGCGGCATTCGGGGCTCTTGGCAACACATGCGGTGCAGCCATTGTCGGCATGACATCCTTCTACGAGCGCTTTGATCGACACAAGTACAAGCAGGATGGTGCCCCTCTCCATGACCCGTGCGTCATCGCCTATCTGCTTGAACCCGGGATCTTTCAGGGTCGCTTTATCAATGTCGAAATCGAAACCCGGTCGACCCTGACGCGGGGCATGACGGTCGCGGACTGGTGGGGTGTCACGAACCGGCTCCCCAATGCCACGTTCATGGGAGATGCCGACGCTGATCGTTTTTTCGCCCTCCTGACCCGGACAATTTCCCGCTTGCCCTGAAGCAGCCCGATGTCGATCGATATCGCTCCATTCCTGCACCAGTATGCAGACCTGCCAACGGGTTGCTACAGTTTCGTTGCACCCCGGCCAGCCAGCAGACCGCGTCTTGTCAGGGTCAATCATGATCTCGCACACACGCTCGGCATTGATATCGGCACCCTGACAGGAAATGCGGGCGTTTCCGTTCTCTCAGGCAATGCAACTGCCGCAGGATCCCGGCCATTGGCAATGGCTTATGCCGGCCATCAGTTTGGCGGTTGGGTTCCATCGCTTGGTGACGGGCGGGCGATCCTCCTGGGCGAAATCAGGGGGCAGGATGGGCTGGTTTATGATATCCAGCTGAAAGGGTCAGGGCGGACACCCTATTCTCGCAACGGGGATGGGCTGGCGGCCATCGGACCCGTCCTCAGGGAATACATCGTCTCGGAGGCAATGCATGCGCTCGGTGTTCCCACGACGCGGTCTCTCGCCGCACTTACAACCGGCGATCCTGTGTTTCGGGAGCGAACCCTTCCGGGTGCCATTCTTGTCCGGGTTGCAAGGAGTCATATCCGGGTCGGCACATTCCAGTATTTCCTTGCCCGCGATCAAATCAACGAAATCAGGGCAATTGCGGATCTACAGATATCACGAAAATATATAGGGTTAACCGGTCGAAAGGGACCCTATCATAAACACCTTGAAGCGGACATCGC
>JAPOSK010000335.1 GCA_026709725.1 Paracoccaceae bacterium
CTCAAGGCTCTTCATGAACTGCAAAGACTCGGTGGTGGTCGGGCCCTCGCCACCATGTGCATTGGCGGCGGTCAGGGCATTGCACTCGCCCTTGAGAGTTGCGATTGATCATGCAGAACGGGATCTCATCCCGCGGCATGGGGGAAGTAGTCTTCACATCCTCCCTCACGCAAGACATCGGCAGTGCTGCAGTGCAGGCCCCCTCCAAATGCGTAGGCATCACGGAGATCAACCTCGACGACCTCCATGCCGAGCCTGTCGATCTGCTCGGCCTGGTAGACCTCTGACTTCTCGACGCAAACCGTCTTGGGATCAAGCACCAGAACATTCATTGAAAGCCAGGTCGATGAATAGCAAAGTGGTGGTGGTGCGTTATGGGCAGGTGGTGCAGCGTCAATGATTTCCCAGTGATTCCGGGCAAAAAATTCCCGTTGATCATCGGGCAGACGACGTTTGGGATTGTTGAGGATCACCCCTGGCCTCAATGGGGTAAAGGTCGCGTCAATATGAATCGGATAGGGGTCGCCCGGAAAATTGACAGGATGGATTCGATGGTCGGGAAAGTGTCGCCGTAACCACTCAACACCGCTCAGATTCGTTGTGAATCCGTGCTGAACCACAAGATCGCGACCAAATCGAAGGACATCCGCCGCGTCAAAGAGTGGTTCATGCTCTGTGGTCACAAAATACTTCCGGCTGGTCCACTCCAGTCGTGTGGCAATGTCGATGGCGTCGGCAAAGTAATCCTCACGGTAATCTGCATCTGTCAGGCGCGGCTTGGGAGCCGCTTCATGGCGAAATTCCGGATCCTCGCGCCAATAGCGTGTCAGCAGGGGTCGATAGCAGAGATACTCGAACCAGCGGCACCGATACGACATGGCGGCTTCCAGAATCTCCTTGCCAACAGTCAAAAGAACATCTCGTGGTGGCATGCAGCCAAACTGGCTCCCGGTGTGGAAATCCGGCGTGGTCACCGGCTGGCTGAAATCGATCGGGGTCGGTCGGTCGACCTGAATGCCACGCGCACGCAACTGGCCAGCGAACCGGTCAAGAAGCTCATTGCCGCGATCAATCGATTCCCGGCTGCGCATCCCGTGCTGACCGCGCATCTCGGAGTCCTCGGGAACCTTGGCATCCACAGCCGGTTCTCCCGGCGGAATATGGCATCCGGTCGCCCGACCGAGAATCACATGCCTGAGGGGATCCCATTCATTCCAGCTCTCGACACGGATTCCTGTCATTGGGGATTCATGGTCCATTGATTGTGCAGTCATTTTGGCAACTCCTCATGATTTCTGTACTGACCGGACTCTCGTCACCGGGCATTTTCCCACAGGTTCACAGAATCCCGGACACACAGCGGAACGCAATTGCAGGAAGGCGCAGATATATCAATGTCGATCAACATGTTTGGCAGGATCTTCACGGTGTCAACCTGGGGCGAGAGTCACGGCCCTGCGATCGGTGTCATGATTGATGGTTGCCCGCCACGGATTCCGCTTGATGCCGCCATGATCCAGCATTGGCTTGACCGGCGGCGACCCGGACAGAATTCCTTTACCAGCCAGCGACGGGAGGCCGACGCAGTTGAGATTCTCTCAGGCATATTCGAGGGGCAGACAACGGGAACCCCGATCCAGCTGATGATCCGCAACATTGATCAGCGCTCCCGGGACTATACCAGCATCAGGGATACATTCCGCCCCGGCCATGCTGATTACACCTACTGGAAGAAATACGGCATACGGGACTATCGTGGAGGCGGTCGCTCCTCGGCGCGGGAGACGGCCGCACGCGTCGCAGCCGGCGGCGTGGCCAGAGAGGTCCTCAAATCCCTCCTCCCCGCTCTCCACATCATCGGCTACATGGTCCAGATCGGGCCCCATGCCATTGATCGCCAGCGCATGGATATCGCGCAAATCGACACGAACCCGTTCTGGTCGCCGGACCCCGACATTGTCGAGACCTGGTCGGATTTCCTCCGTGCCACCCGCAAGGCAGGTGATTCAATCGGCGCCCTTGTCGAAGTCCGTGCAACCGGCATGCCCACAGGCCTCGGCGCACCCGTCTACGGCAAACTTGATGGTGATCTGGCCGCTGCCATGATGTCCATCAATGCTGTCAAGGCCGTGGAAATCGGCGACGGTCTCGGTGTTGTCACCCTCAAGGGCAGTGAGAATGCTGACGAGATGCTGCCGGCCGAGGGCGGCGTCGCCTTTCAGTCCAATCGTGCCGGTGGCATCCTCGGCGGCATCTCATCGGGTCAGGATCTGATCGTTCGTTTCGCCATCAAGCCGGCTGCGTCAATCCTCATACCCCGCCGGACCATCAACACCGACAACACCCCGAACGAGATCATCACCAAAGGTCGCCACGATCCCTGCGTCGGCATCCGCGCCGTCCCCGTCGGCGAAGCCATGATGGCCTGCGTCCTCGCTGATCATCTTCTCCTCCACCGCGCCCAAACCGGATCATGAGCGACTCACCCATCCATCGTCAACACTTCAGAGCCGGCGACCCCGCCCCTGATGGCACCTGACGGTATCATTTCAATCCGCCCCGCCCCCACCGTTGACCATGCAACCCGACCGGACAGTTTCAGTTCCCGGCTGGACGAAAACACGTCACATCCTGCCATGCCTTGAGCGCGGACATCCTCTCTTCATGGCTCAGCCTTCCGGGTTGCACCACCTCGGGAGCGCAGTCCGCCTGAGACCGGAAATGGATTTCAGTCTCAGCGCAACCGTACCGGGTACACCGCCTTTGTGTTTGTCCCATGATACCGATCATACCACAACAGTTTCAGTGCTCTCCGGTCACGAATCCCATAGATCCGTGCTGTCGCCTCCAGCCGCAGGGAAAACAGCTCGGATACGTCATCCTGCCTGATCCTGCCAAGGCGTTCCTTCGCCTGCACAGTCAGTTCCCGGATCTTTACAGGATGGCTGTTGTTGCCCTTCCTGCGCCCGCCTGCCGCCTGCATGATCTCTTCCCATGTCATCGTTTCAAAGTTGCGCAGTTTCGGCAGAATTTTATTCCACCATTGCCCGGCTGCTTGACTGCGCCAGCCCCATGGGCCATCAAGGTCCGCAATCCCAAAGGTCCAGACAATCGTCTCTCGATCATGGAAAATCGGTCCGCCACGCGAGTCAATCCGAGGCTGCTTGTCATCAGGGGGACGGTGCTGCGTCCTCGGTCTCTTCCCTGACCCTCGATCCAAAACTGACGTTACAGGCCACCATAGTATTCGGCGAGGGATTCCTTTGGGATGATCGTGTTCCCACGCTCTCCATCGGGAATCTTGCGCCGTGCCAGCTGCCACGGAATCTCCATATGGGTGAGATCGCTCAACCATTGCGGCGATTTGTCTCCGTAGAATGCCAGAACTGAATCGATGGTCTCGCGCTGGATCTCTGTCAGCGTTTCCGGATTCCCCCTGTGTAGACATGAAATCCGGTACTTGCCGCGATGGGCATTGTAGAGTTCACGCACCACCGGCCCGTTGGCCCATGCTTCAATCTCCTCGGGAAAAAGGACATCATCGTCCCAGACCAACGACCACGCCTGAGAGTAGTAGACCAGTTTCTGCAGTTTCCATGTTGTCATGGGACCCTGCCGGTCAAGGATATGGGCAGCGACATCGAGTACACTGGCCATCTTGTTGGCTCCATCCTTCTTTTAATCCGAACCTCCAGACCCCTTCCACCCGAAAAGTGCCTTCGCCCCCTGTCTTCC